>DATBXT010000036.1:0-5871 GCA_036514115.1 Gemmatimonadaceae bacterium | reverse complement strand
ATCGGCACCGACAAAACGCCCGGCGGGTGGGCAGTACGATGTGCTCATCACCAACGCGCGCATCGTCGACGGGACGGGGAATCCGTGGTATCGGGGAAGCGTGGCGATCATCGGCGACCGGATCGCCTACGTCGGGCCGTCGATTCCGGGTCTTGGCGCGAAGCGCGTGATCGACGCGCAGAATCAGGTGGTCGCGCCCGGGTTCATCGACATGCTCGGGCACTCCGAGTTCGAGATACTGCGCGGACCGCACGCAGTATCCAAGATCACTCAGGGAATTACCAGCGAGATCACGGGCGAGGTACACTCAGCGTGGCCGAACGTCGCGCTCGGTGAGCAACCCAATCCGCGGTACCCGTGGCGGTCGCTAGGCGAATACTTTGCGTTCCTGGAGAAAAAAGGCACCGCTATCAACCTCGGCACTTATGTGGGGACGAGCTCGGTGCGCGAGGCGGTCATGGGCGAGGCCACTCGCCATCCGACCGACGCCGAGATGAAGCAGATGGGTGCGCTGATCGACTCGGCGATGCGGGACGGCGCGGTCGGCCTGGGCACCGGCTTGATCTATTTGCCGAGCGCTTTCTTTTCGACCGAGGAGCTGATCGCACTTACAGCGTACGCAACGCCATATAAGGGTGGCTACGCCGCGCACATTCGAAGCGAAGGCGCGGGGTTACTCGATGCCATCAGAGAGACGATCCGGATCGCCGCCGGCGCCAGAACGTGGGCGGAGATCCGGCACATCAAGTCACGATCGCTCGAGCAGATGCAACAAGCCGTCGCATTGATCGATTCGGCGCGCAAAGCAGGCATCGACATCACCGCCGATCAGTATCCGTACATAGCCAGCGGAACCAGCCTCCAGGCCATGCTCAACACATGGGTCCAGGAAGGTGGGGACGATTCTCTGGTCATGCGGCTCAAGGACCCAGCGGTCCGAGCGCGCTTGAAGCGAGAGCTCGCTGAGGATAGCGCGCAGGGGATTCGCACAGCCGCGCACACGATGGTCAACGAGGTAGGCGCTGACTCGCTCAAGCAATACGAGGGCAAGCTGCTAACCGACATCGCCAGGATGCGCGGCCAGGACGCCTACGATGCTGCGTTCGACATCCTGATCGCCGACAGCGCGCGTACGAGCGCCATTTACTTCTCGTTCAACGAGGATGCCCTGCGTTACGCGATGAAACAGCCCTGGGTCTCAGTCGGCCAGGACGCCGGGGCAGTCAGTCCGGATTCGACCGGAAAGTGGCGGGGGCGCGGACACCCGCGAGGGTTTGGCACATTCCCCAGAATACTCGGGCGCTATGTGCGCCAGGACTCAGTGATCACGCTCGAGTTCGCCATCCGCAAGATGACCTCGTTAGCTGCGCAGCGCGTGGGGATCAACGATCGCGGCCTGCTCAAGCCGGGAATGTTCGCGGACATCACTGTCTTCGATCCCAACTCCATCATCGACCGTTCGACGTACGAGAATCCTTCCCAGATCGCAACCGGCGTGAGCTACGTGCTGGTGAACGGAGTGCCGGTGGTGGACGGCGGACAGGTCACGCCCGCTTTGCCCGGCCGCGCGCTCCGCGGGCCTGGCTATCGGTCAGTCCGTTAACAGTCCGATTTTGAGCGCGAAATCGACGTAGTCGCTGCGGTGTGCGATGCCCAGCTTCTCGTTGATTCGCTGCTTGTAGGTATCCACCGTTTTGGGACTGATGAACAGCTTCTCACCGATTTCCGGAGCGCTGTATCCGCGCGCCACGAATCGCAACACGTTCTGCTCGCGCTCCGTAAGCTTGTCGAATTTCGTCCGCTCGTCGGCGTGCTCGGCTTTCCTCTGGATTCGCTGTGCCAGCGCACGCGCGGCCGACGGCTGCATGTAGACATCCCCGTGAGCGACCGCGCGAACCGCGTCGATCAGCTCTCGATCGGCTGCGCTTTTTACGAGATAGCCGCTGGCGCCTGCTTCCAGCAGCGGTACCAGATAGGAATCCTCCGCGTGCATAGTCAGGATCAGCACCTTGCCACGAGTCTTCTTCGCGACGATCTGCTTCGTGGCTTCGGCGCCGTCCATCTCGCCCATCGAGAGATCCATCACGACGACATCGGGATCGAGGCGCTCGGCGAGTGAAATTGCGTCCTTGCCATTCGATCCCTCGCCGATCACCTCGATATCCTTGGCGGTGCCCAGAACCGCTTTCAGTCCGGCCCGGACAATGGCGTGATCGTCGACCAGAACAACCCGTATGATCCCGTCCCTCAAGCCGCCTCCGTATCCAGACCAATGCGCGCGGTGACGCGAGTCCCCCGCTCAGCAGTACTATCTATATGCAACTCTCCTCCCGCAAGCGACAGACGCTCCCGCATCGCGGCCAGGCCGTTCTCACGGCGCTTCACTTCGAGCGGACCCTCAAGGCCGTAGCCGTCGTCCGACACCTCGAGCTGCACAAGGCCCGGCCGAGCGGTAAGACAAACCACTACCCGACCAGCGTCGACATGTCTTTCCACATTGCGCAGTGCCTCCTGCGCGACGCGGTATAGCGTGCTGGCGAGCGCCGACGGGATTGCCACTCCGGCCGTGTCTACCACGACCTCGACCTCGACAAGAGATCGTTGATGCGTCGCATCAGCCAGAGCCTCGAGTGCTGCCGGAAGGCCCAAATCGTCCGCGACTCGCGGGTGAAGCGAGCGCGACACGCTGCGGATCTCTTCGAGTGACGTTCGTAGCAGCTCGCGCACGTCCGACAGACGTGAGGCCGCCGGCCCCGGCTCGATCATATTGGAGACTGCGGCTATCTGAAAGCTCGCCGCGGCGAGAGTCTGTCCAACGCTGTCGTGCAGCTCTTTGGCGACCTTGGCGCGCTCTCGCTCACCTGCGTACACCACTTCTGCCGCGAGGCGGCGCATCCGCTCGCGCCCGGCGTCGAGTTTTTCCAGCATGTCGTTCATCGTGGCGGACAGGTGAGCAAGAGCGGGGTCGGCGACTACTGAAGGCGCCACTCGCTCGCGCAATCGACCTTCGGCGACGCGCCTGGCCACGCGCTCCAGCTCGTCCACGGGACTAAGAGCGAGCCGGACCAGAATGAAGTTGACGACGCCGGCAACCACCAACGCGCCGACGAGAATGAAAACGTCGGTGAATGCCGTCGGCGTCGACCAGGTTGCACCGAAGAATGCGAGCACTGCGACGCCCAGAATGATGACGTTCGCGCCCAGCAGCTTGAACTGCAGCGGTACGGCGAGAAACGGGCGCAGAACGCTACTCAGGCGCAGATGGGTCATTTGACGATCAGGGCGGTGACCATGCCGAACATCCCGTGATCGGATTCAGCATGTGGCAGAATGTGGCAGTGGAAGGCCCAGGTGCCGGGGTTGTTGCAGTTGACGATGACATCCCAGCGATCGCCCGGCGCGACGTTCAGAGTGTCGCACTTCCATGGCGCGGGCGACGGCCATCCATCCTTTGCGATCACGGTCATATGCATGCCGTGAAGGTGCATAGGATGGATCATCATTCCTTCGTTCATGAACCGAAGACGGAGCTTCTGGCCTTTCTTCGCAACCACGGGTTCGGTCGCCGGGAAGCTCTTGCCGTTGAATGTGTACCCGTGTGCGCCATCATTCAGGATCAGGACGTAATCCACGTCGGCCTGCTCGATCGGGAGCGGCTCCTTCGGCTCGATGATGAACGCGCCGAGCAACCCAAGGCCGACCTGCGTCGCCGAGTTGTGGTGCGAGTGGTACATGTGGGAGCCGGGATTCGGCGCGGTGAACTCGTAGGTGTAGCTCTGACCCGACTTCACCGGTGGCTGGGTGATGAACGGTACACCGTCCTGGTCGTTCGGCACTTCCAGACCGTGAAAATGGATGGCGGTCGATTCCTCCAGCTGGTTGTGGAGAATCACACGAACGCGATCACCTTCGCGTACGCGAATTTGCGGACCGGGAACCTGGTCGTTGTATGCCCACGCTTCGACGAGCTGACCCGGGGCCGTTTCCCATTTGATCTTCTTTGCAGTCACCTCGAAGATCTTGACTCCTTTTTCGATTCGCGGTTGAAGCAGCTGACCGCCCTTCCCCGCCGTCTTGGCCGGAAAAGCCTTGATCCCCGCCTCGTGCATCTTGTCCATCTCCTCGGCGCGGGAAGCCGCGGTCGGCGGGACGGGATTCGCAGCCATCGACCCGCCACTATGATCGGCCTCATCCACTGTGGTGGTCTGTGCCTCAGATTTATCTATGGAGCATGCGGCCAGCGCACCGCCCGCCAATGCCGCACCTGCGGTGCTGCGCAAGAAATCGCGGCGCGAAGTCTTCTTGTCGAGAGTTGCAGCGGACATGTTATCCGTTCTCCAATGGCAGTGTTGGTGGTTAGTCTGTCCTACGCAACCAAAGTACGATTCGCCTGCCTCGCACTCTGTCATGCGTTGGCAGGATTGTTAAAGGGGAAATGACTTCACTCAGGTAGGGGAATCTCCGACACGATGGCTGATCAGATTACGCACGAGATTCTCGCCGAAGTCGTGGAGATCGCGGCCGACGCCATCATCTGCATGGATGCGTCTCAGCGTGTCACGTTCTTCAACAGCGGCGCGGAAGCGATCTTCGGCTGGACTGCGGACGAAATGATCGGCGAGCGGATCGAGAAACTGATTCCGGAACGGTATCGCGCCAACCACGCCGGCCAGGTTGCCGGCTTTGGACGGTCGACGGTAAAAGCGCGGCGGATGGGTGAGCGCCGCGAGATTGCCGGGTTGCGCAGGAACGGAGAGGAGTTCGCGGCGGAGGCGGCGATTTCCCAGATCCATCACGGCGAAGACGTCATCTACGCGGTGGTTCTGCGAGACGTCAGCATCCGCAAGAAGTTCGAGCAGCGCCAGCAGTTCCTCGCCGCTGCCGGTGAAAAGCTGGCTTCGGCGTTTGGCTCATCGGAGACCTTGAACGAGGTTGCCCGGCTGGCCGTTCCGGCGATCGCCGACGGCTGCATTCTGGAAAGCAGAGTAGGCAGCGGCTTCAAAGCAGGAGCCGCCGCTCATGTTGATCCGAACATCGAAGCAGTTCTCGACGAGGCGTGCGCAGCGGGAGTGCGGATTCCACCGGCAGCGCATCCCCTCACCGGGATCCTCAGGAACGGATCTCCGGTCCTCATTCAGTCGAATGCGATTGAACGGCTACTGAGAGTGAACATCAATCCGGCGCAGCTTAGTGCTATGAAGGCGATGCGCCCGGACGTGGCGCTTTTTCTGCCGCTCATCGCGCGCGAGCAGCTCATCGGGGTGCTCTCGCTGTTCCGAAAGAGCCGGAGTTTCGATGCTGACGACCTGGGATTCGCTGAAGATCTCGCGCGGCTGGCCGCCCTCGCACTCGACAACGCCCGGCTGCACGATGCGGTTCGAGCCAGTCTCAGGTCACGTGAGGAGATGGTCGGGGTCGTATCCCATGACCTGCGGAATCCGGTGGCGGCCGTGAAGATGCTGAGCCGTGCTCTTCTACGCGATCCCGGGGATGGCGCAGCAGAGGCACGCGCGAATCTCGAGCTGATCTCGCAAGCTGCGGAGCAAATGGATGCGCTGATCCGTGACCTGCTGGATTTGAACAGGCTCGACGCGGGTCGATTGGTCGTCGCGGCCACACCCGAGGATCCGGCGTCCCTGCTCACCGATTCTTTGCAAACCCTCAAGCCCCTCGTCGCGGAAAAAGGGATCGCTCTCGACATTCAGATCGAAACGGGGCTGCCGCGTGTAATGGCCGACCGGGAACGCGTTCAACAAACGCTGTCGAACCTGGTAGGCAACGCGATCAAGTTCTCGCCGAGAGGCTCGAAGATCACCGTGGTCGCACGCCGGGGCGAGGACGGTGTTGAATTCTCGGTCATAGACAAGGGCG
>DATBXT010000035.1:0-5234 GCA_036514115.1 Gemmatimonadaceae bacterium | reverse complement strand
AGCCCATCAATCCATTCAGGGCGCTCCAGGTCCACCGCAATTTCCGCCTTTTCTGGACCGGTCAGACCGTCTCGCTGATCGGGACGTGGATGCAGACGGTGGGGCAGGGCTGGCTCGCTCTCGAGTTGACCAACAGTGCGTTCCTCGTCGGGGTAGTCAGCGCGGCGGGCAGCTTCCCCGTACTCCTGCTCTCATTGTACGGTGGGGTCCTCGCCGACCGGCGCAGCAAGCTCAAGATCGTAATCATCTGCCAGGCGCTGTTGCTCGCCGAAGCCGGAGCCTTGTGGTGGTTCACCTGGACCGGGCGAATCGACATCCGCTCACTCCTCATCCTCACCACTATCAGCGGGATCATCTCATCGTTCGAGATCCCCGCTCGTCAGTCGATGATCGTCGAGCTCGTCTCCCGCGAAGATCTCGTTGATGCTATCGCGTTGAATTCCGGCGGCTTCAACCTCGCGCGCATCGTCGGGCCTTCAATTGCGGCTATTGTGCTCGCGAACTTCGGTCTCGCATGGTGCTTCGGGATCAATGCCTTGAGCTACTTCGCGGTACTGGCGAGTCTGTCGCGGATTCGGCTGCCGCGCTGGACGCCAGTCGAAATTCTGGTGTCGCCCTTCGAGCAGCTGAAGCACGGATTTCAGTACATCCGAAGCTCTCGCGCCGTGTCGGGACTGATGGGAGTCATCGCGATCTTTTCGATTTTCGGCTTTCAGTATTTGTCGATGATGCCCGTCGTCGCGCGCGACGTTCTCCACACAGGGGCAAGCGGGTACGGCTTGCTGCTGACTTTCGTCGGAATCGGCGCTCTTACCGGAGCACTCTCGCTCGCTGGACTCGGTGCGCGCATTCGGCGCGGAAGATTGTTCAACTCGACTGCCTACGCGTTCGCCGGGCTGACGATGCTCTTCGCATTGATGCGCTCCGTGCACCTCGCAGCCGTTGTCCTTCTCTTCCTGGGCCTCGCCATGCTGATAAACGGCGCCCTGGCCAACGGAATTCTTCAGTCAGTAGTGCCCGACGAGCTGCGAGGTCGTGTGATGGCGACTTACGTCTTCGTGTACGTCGGCTTCGCGCCGATCGGATCCTTCATCGCCGGCGCGGTCGCGAAGTGGATCGGCGTCGAATGGGCGATCTTCAGCGGCGGCCTGGTGATGCTTATCTACGCGATGTGGGCTTTTTGGAAGTATCCAGAGATACGAGCAGTGTAGCCCAGACGGCTAGATCGCATGCCCTCGAAACATGAAGAACACCGCGCCGAGGATACAAAGCCCCGCCCACAGGAAATCCAGCCGCGGCGGCTGGCGCATGTAAAGAACGGCAAACGGGACGAACACCACCAGCGTGATCGCTTCCTGCAGAATCTTCAGCTGTGGCAGCGACAACTGTGTCGCCCCTATTCTGTTCGCCGGAATCATGAACATGTACTCGAACAGCGCGATGCCCCAGCTGAGCACGACCGCGATATACCATTTCCGGTCGCTGAGATTCCGCAGGTGCGCGTACCACGCGAAGGTCATGAAGATGTTCGAGATGATCAGCAGGGATGCTGTGCGGAGCAGGATCATAGGCGTTTCTTGTGTGAAAGATTCAACGATGAACGTCGGGCCGACATTCCGGCCCGACTTGACCTTGATTCAAGCTTTAATCCAGACCCGGACTGCGATGATCACGAGAAAGACTGCAAAAGCCTTTTGCAGCTGTGGCCCTGATAAACTCTGCGCCAGTCTCGCACCGACCCACGCACCAAAAAACAGTCCGAGAGCAATCCACAGCGACGCTGCGATGTTGAGGTGACCGCGACGATAGTATTCCCATGCGCCGAGTGCGCCGACCGGCAGGAGTAACGCGCCAAGAGATGTCCCGGTCGCCATCTGTGGAGCAAAGCGCGCCAGCAGAATGAGCGCCGGGCCGATGACGATCCCGCCCCCGATTCCGAACAGTCCTGCCAGAACTCCGGCGGCGAGGCCGATACCGATGAAGAGAATCACGTTTGTCGACTCAGGTTTGATTGTTGGCGCGAGACACTCATTGAGTGGCGCTAAGCGGGAATTCCTTTCCTGACCGCATCGAGGACCTTGTCCGCGAAAAGATCGATCTCGTCCACCGTCGTGTAAACGTTGGGCGTTATGCGGATCCCCTTGAACTCCGGATGCACGATCGGGGTGTTCACGATCCGGTGCTGGTTGAACAGCCATTGCCCCAGCTTGATGTTGTCGATACCGTCCACCTGAAAGAGCGCGATCGCTCCCGCCTGCCTGTCGTCGAGGGGAGTGAGAACCTTTACCCGCGGACTTTCCTTCACCAGTCGCTTCGCCCACCGGTCCCTGAGATAGCGGAGCCGCGCAATTTTCCTGTCGATGCCGATGCCACGGTGAAACGCCAGCGCCGCTGAAATCGCGTTATGGTTGGCCGCTGGGTGCGTGCCTATCTCCTCGTACTTCCTGATGTCGTTCTCCTGCGTCTTGGCCGCGGCCATCAGCGGCCAGAGATTTTTCTGCTTGTCTTTCCGGACGTAGAGAAACCCGGTGCCGACCGGCGCCAGCAGCCACTTGTGCAGGCTCGTTCCGTAATAGTCGCACTTCAGATCGTCGCGCTGGAAAGGGAAGTGCGCGAACGCATGCGCGCCATCCACGAACACCTCTATGCCGAGTGGTCGCGCGAGCTCGACGATTTGCCGCACCGGCATGATCTGACCGGTGAGATTGGTGATGTGGGTGACCTCGATCACCTTCGTTCGCGGCGTGATCGCTGCCTTGAACTGATCGACCAGATATTGATCTGACGGCGGCGGGACCTTGAAGGAGATCTGCTTCACGACGATGCCTTCGCGTCTCGCCCGTTGATCCCAGGCCGTCAGCATCCGCGGGTAATTCTGATTCGTGACCACGACCTCGTCGCCCGGCTTGAGATCGAGGCCCATGATCATGATCTCGTTCGCCTCCGACGCGTTCCGTGTGATGGCCATCTCTTCCGGATCGCACCCGAATTCTCTGGCCAGGTCCCGTCGCACGCTCTCCACCCGTGGCTCGAGCACCCGCCACATGTGCTCCACCGGCAGCTCGTTCGAGAACCGCAGATCCCTGATCATCGCCTCGAGCACGTGACTCGGCGTCGGACTGCACCCGCCGTTGTTGAGATTGATCATCGTGCGGTCAGCGTCGAACGCGCGCTGGATCTCCGCCCAATACGACTCGTCGTCAGCAAGCGCCGAAGCCGGCCGGTCACCCGCGATCGCGCTGGCGCGGAACAGCGACCTGATCGCGTGCTTCCGAAACATCGGCTGTGTCCCGAGCCCGACAGCCGCGAGCCCCGAAAGGAATTCCCGCCTGGAAGTCATGACTATCACCCCGCACGCAGTAGCGTTTTACGCCACCGAGACAAGTCAGGGCGTAGTGAACTCACTGCTCAGAACTTGACCTCTCACTGCTCGCACCCGTTCTGTTGCAGTTCAGAAATAATACGAGTGCGAGGCGCGGCGAGTGAGTCCGGCGCTACTGGTACTGGATGTACAGCGGCTTGGGATTGAGCATGAGCACCTCGGGCGGTGTCAGCAAAGGATCGCCCTTCTTGGTGTCATTGTGGTAGAAAAGCTTGAATCCCGTGAACTGCACCGGCTCGGCCTCCACGTACGCGCGATACGAGTCGTACTTGAGCCACGGCTGTCCCCATCCGTCCATGTTGATCACGACCTGCACGCGTGGATCGAGCTTAATGCCCTTCGCGTCGGTCAACATCTTCCGGGTGAACCGGTGCACGATCAGAACTTTGGGCGGCAGGTTGTACTGCTTCACAAGGCCGGACAAAAGGTTGATCGCGAAGTTCACGTCGCTCGACGACATCGTACCGATCTTCGTCCCGGGCTTGTCGCCTGATTTCATCGAGAACTCGGGATCGATCCCCAGCATGACGTCCGGCTTCTGGAGGAAAGGGACCAGACGAGGAAGCTCTTCCTGCACGGTGCTCAGGCCGACCTGAACATCCAGGAATAGGAGCGCGTGCTTCTTCTGCGCCCACGAATAGACGGTGTTCACGAGGCTGTCCGCCATCCGCAAACGATATTTCCCGTCCCTGCCCGGAAAGCCCTGGGCGACCACAACGATCAGGTGCAGCGCCGGCTGTACCGGATGCGAAGGATCTGCCTTCTGCCACGCCGCGACTTCCTTGTCGAACCTCGCTAGCATCTGGTCCGGCGGCAGCTCGCCGAGGATTCCCATTTTCTTCGACAACGGATTGCCGTAATACGCGACAATGCGGTGGGACGGCAGGATGGCCTGCGGGAGCTGGGGCGCTGTCTTCACCGGCCACTCATTGTTCTTCAGTCCCGCCTTGACCGCGCTCACCAGCGCCAGGCTGTCTTTCTTTGTTCGCCCTTTGATTGTCGGAACCGTGACCGGTGGATCCTTTGCGGCCGAATCCTTGGCGCCGGCGCTGGTGCTTGACGCAGCCACGCCCGATGCGCCTGAGGCTCCCGCCCCGGCGGTTGTGGACGGCGTCGTCGATGCGTTCGCGTTGGGCGAAGCGAGCGCCACCTGGGTCCCTTCCGGCGGGACATCACCCGCCGGCGAGGGTCGGGCATCCTTGCTGGCCGCGCACCCAACAGATATGAACAGCGCGAATGGAATCAGGCCCGTGGAGGCCGAAAGTCTATTGAACAGGCTTCTTTGCATCAGCTATTGGGAGTTGACGGTTCTAAGAATGGAGCTTGGCGGGATGTAATTCATAAATCAGGCCGATACCCCGCGCATCACTGTCGCGGCTTCGAAAACCCCGTCTTATGTTTGGGGCGGCCTCAAACCTTTATACCCCGAACAAGGCTCGCGTGGACGACCTGATCGAACATCTGCGAAAGAGCTTCGCCGACAGCTACCGTGTTGATGGAGAGCTGAGCGGCGGTGGTATGAGCCGGCTCTTTATGGCGACGGATCTTGCCTTGAATCGCACCGTCGTCATCAAGATTCTTCCGCCAGAGCTGACCAGCGACATAATGGCGGCCCGCTTCAAGCGCGAAAGCGAAGTCACCGCACATCTGCAGCATCCGAACATCCTGCCTGTTATCACCGCCGGGGTGAAGGATGGGCTCATGTACTACGTGATGCCTTTCATCACCGGTGAGTCACTGCGCGCCCGTCTCAAGCGCGAACGACAGCTGCCGATCAACGACGCAATAAGTATTACCTGCGAGGTGGCCTCGGCGCTCGCTTACGCTCACAAGAAAGGCGTCATACACCGGG
>DATBXT010000034.1:0-18571 GCA_036514115.1 Gemmatimonadaceae bacterium | reverse complement strand
GGTGGCGTGGATCATCGGCTGGGATCTGATCCTCGAATACGCGGTCGGCAACGTTGCAGTGGCTATTTCATGGGGCGACTACTTCAAATCTCTGTTCGGTGACTGGTTCTCGATGCCTATCTGGCTCACTACCGGATATCGCACCGCGCTTCTCAGCTCCAATCCACAGATTCACGGCTTGATCGACACTGCTCCACGCGTCGCGGGGATCCCGATACTGATCAATATCCCGGCATTCGCCATCGTGATGCTCATTACCTGGCTGCTGCTACTCGGGGTGAGAGAAAGCGCGCGTGCCAATAACATCATGGTGGCGGTCAAGCTGATCGTCCTGACGCTTTTCATCGTCATGGGTCTGCAGCACATCAATCCGGCAAATTACCACCCGTTCGCGCCGAACGGCTTTACGGGCATCCATCAGGGCGCAGCGATAGTGTTCTTCGCCTACATCGGTTTCGACGCCATCTCGACGGCTGCGGAAGAGACGAAGAACCCGCAGCGCAATCTCCCGATTGGCATACTGGGTGGCCTGGCGATCTGCACGGTGATCTACGTCATCATTGGCTACGTCCTGACCGGCATGGTCCCCTACCAACAGCTTGGAACGGCTGCGGATCCACTCGCATTCGCGTTGAAGGCGACCGGGATGACGAGCATTGCGAAAATAGTCGCGCTCGGCGCGGTATTCTCCATGGCGGCGGTGCTGCTGGTCTTCCAGTACGGACAGCCGCGGATTTTCTTCGCGATGGCGCGCGATGGACTCCTTCCGCCGTGGGCAAGCAAGGTCCATGGAAAGTATCGGACGCCGTATGTGACGACGCTGCTCACCGGAGTCGTTGTCGCGGTGTGGTCACTCGTGGGTGATGCGGGTGAGACATACGATCTCACCAATATTGGAACGCTGTTCGCGTTCACGCTGGTGTGCATCGGGGTCATTGTCCTCCGGTATACCGATCCGCAGCGACCGCGGCCTTTCCGGGTTCCGTTCGTACACTTCGTCGGAATCGTGGGCGCTTTGCTCTGCGTTTTTGTCATGCGAGGGTTGCCGCACCTCGCCTGGGTGCGATTCGGTTGGTGGCTGCTGATCGGTCTCGTTCTCTACGTGATTTACGGATTTCGCAACTCCACGCTCCGGCGCGGGTCTGCACCGGTGCCTGTTGAGCCCCCGCCACCAATTGGGCCGTGATCTGTTCTCGATGAGTTTGCGATGATCCGTCACGTTCGGCGCCTTTCCCTTACCACCTGGATCCTCATCTCCATGGTGGTCGGCGTGCTAGTCGGTATGTACGCGCCGGAGTTTGCCGTCAAGCTCAAGCCGCTCTCGACGGTATTCCTGAGAATGATCAAGTCGATCATTGCGCCACTGATCTTTGCCACGCTGGTGGTTGGGATCGCGGGCCATGGCGACGACATGAAACGCGTAGGGCGGCTGGCCCTGAAGTCGATTATTTACTTCGAGATCGTGACGACACTGGCACTATTCATCGGTCTCTTCACGGTGAATGTGATTCGTCCGGGTGCGGGTGTGGTGCTGGGTGCGTCCGCGGCGCAAGGTCAGGAGCTCGCGCACAAGACCCAGTCGGGCACGACCTTCCTCGAGCATCTGGTGCCACAAAGCATCTTCGAGGCTGCGGCAAACAATGAAGTGCTCCAGGTGGTGTTTTTCGCGGTGCTTTTCGCCGTCGCGCTTTCGAAGGTGCAGGGGCGCTCCAAGGAGGTGATGCTCTCGTTCAGTGAGGGTCTCTCCGACGTGATGTTCAAGTTCACGATGATCGTGATGCGATTCGCCCCGTTCGGAATTGGCGCGGCGATGGCTGTGGCCGTCGGCCAAAGCGGACTGGGAGTGCTGCTCAATCTCGGGAAGCTGGTCCTGACGCTCTACGCCGCGCTCGTCCTGTTCTTTTTGCTCGTTCTTCTCCCGGTCGCCTTGTTATTCCGGGTCCCTTTGCGTCGGTTCGTTCGCGCGGTCAGATCGCCGGCGCTTATTGCCTTCTCGACGACTTCGTCGGAAGCGGCGCTGCCGCTGGCAATGCAGTCGATGGAAGCCATCGGTGTTCCACGTCGCATCGTCGCCTTCGTGATGCCGACAGGGTACTCCTTCAATCTCGACGGCTCGACGCTCTACCTGGCCGTGGCGTCCATCTTCGTGGCCCAGGCTGCTGGACATCCTCTGACGATCGGCAATCAGCTGGCGATGATGGTTGCCCTGATGATCACGAGTAAGGGAGTCGCCGCCGTCCCACGCGCGTCGCTCGTCATCCTCTCCGGAACACTGGCCACGTTCGGTCTGCCACTCGAGGGCGTCGCAATCATTCTTGGTGTCGACGCGCTGATGGACATGGCGCGGACGTGTACGAATCTGATCGGGAACTGTCTCGCGACAGTGGTGATGGCTAGGTGGGAAGGTGAATTCGCCGAGCCGCAGCCCGAAGTGCTCCTCGCGCAGGAAGGACTTCTTCCGATCGAATCTGTGCCCCCGGCACCGCGGACTTCAGGCGCTGCTCCAGCCTCTTTCTGAGGGGCGAGCTCCTATCCATCAATCCGCCGGTTAGCGCCACCGCCACCGCCGCACGCTCGTCGGTGAATAGCTGACGCGCCAGAGCGCGGACGTGCAGCACCAATTCTTCGGCGGCCAGAGTGATCAGCGCATTGGCGCGCGCATCGCCTGCCGCGGCCGTGGTGAATACCACGGGAACGAGTGACGCGAAAGCACGCGCGTCGGCTGCCGCCGCCCACGGAATGAGATCCTGCACGTCCTCGCACTGGGTGGCGGCCAGTATGGGGAAGAGCAGCGCAGTGGCCGGCTCCCGGCCGTCACTCGATGCGGCGACAATGCTCAGCGCGCGGCGGCCGATCCAGCCCCCGCTGCCTTCGTCACCAAAGTTGGGACCCCAACCTCCGCAGCGAACGATTTCACCCGCGGGACTTCGCCCATAGGCGATGGAGCCGGTGCCGACGACGAGCAGGATACCAGCGCGATCCTCGAAGGCATCGTACATCGCGATCAGTCCGTCGGAGTCGACGACGACTTCTTCGGCCAGCTCCTTTTCGTCGAGCGCAGCGTGCAGCGCGCGACGCTCGTCATCGCGACCTGTGCCCGCAACTCCGCAGTAAATGACCTTTGGCAGGACGGCGCCAGGCTGCGCGATTTCCGAGACCGCTCTGGTCACCAGATCGGCGATAACGTTTGCCGATTCGGCGGCGCGCCCAGGCACCACCGCTGACTTCGGCCCGTCCAACGTTACAAGCACCTCTCCTTCAGCGGTGCCGACGACGACGCGCGTCTTTGATCCACCCCCATCGACGCCTACGACGATATCACTCACCTACCGTGCTACCTCGCGCGGAGCCGCATGGGTAAATGACGACAGAATCCCGATGCCAACGGTAAAGGAAGTTCCGATCAAGACGTACCACGGGAAGGCGATGTGTGAGAGCGCGGTCAACGTACTGGTCATACCTGGGAAGACAGGAATCATTTGCTTGGCGAAGACGACAAAGCTCATCGCCACGATGCCAACAGCCATTCCGGTGATTGCGTCCCGCTGTATGGCGCGGCGCCACAGCATACCGAGAAAGAATCCGCCCAGCAACGCGCCGTAAGTAAAGGAAGCGATGGAGAGAGCGATGACCACAACGGGAGTGCCCTGCTGCTTGTAAAGGAGCGCCGCGACCAACAGCACCACCCCCCAGAACAGGGTGAAGATCTTTGCCATACGGAGCGTGCGAGGATCGTCTGCGCGACGCCCGGAAATCGGAAGATAGATGTCGTGGGTGGTCGACGCGGAAAGAGAATTCATCGCACCCGAGTGTGCGCTCATCGTCGCGGCGAGAACCGCGGCTACAATGAGACCCCTCAACCCGGCGGGCATGGAGTCGACCACAAACGTCGGAAAGATCGAATCCGGTACGGTGAACGGCCGAGCCTGATAGAAAGCGTACAGACCGATTCCGATGATCAGGAAAAGGGCGAACTGGAAGAACACGGCAACGCCGCTGCCGATCAGTGCTTTGCGGGATTCCCTGAGGTTCGACGCGGCAAGCAATCTCTGAACTATGAGCTGGTCGGCGCCGTGGGACGCCATCGACAAGAAAGCTCCGCCAATGAGGCCGGCAAAGAGCGTGTACGGTTTATCGAAGCCGAAGTACACGTCGAGAATCTTGAGCTTGCCTGCGTCGTGCGCGCGTGAGAAGATCGCGCTCCACCCGCCGTCGACGCCCCTGCCGAGGAGGTACACCGCGGCGAGGCCGCCGAGAAGGTAGACGCTCGTCTGCAGAACGTCGGTCCACACCACGGCGCGCATCCCTCCGTGATATGTGTAAACCAGGGTCAGGGCGCCGAGAACGAGGATTGCCACGGGCATCACGAAACGCTGCGGAACCGCCGGCCCGAGAATCAGCGCTATGGGAATGGCGGTGGCAAATACGCGGACCGAGTCCGCGAACGCGCGCGTCACCATGAAAACGATCGAGGCGAACCTGCGGGTGCCCACGCCGAATCGCTTCTCGAGCAGCGCGTACGCGGTGACGAGATCGCCCTGATAATATCGGGGCAGCAATGTATAAGCGACGACGATGCGCCCGAGGAGATAGCCCGCCGCAATCTGGAGGAATCCAAGATTGGTCGTGTACGCCAGACCCGGAATGCTGATGAAGGTGAGCGCACTGGTCTCCGTCGCTACGACCGAGAACAGCACGGCCCACCACGGAATGGCGTGACCTGCTACAAAATAGTCCTTAGAATCTTTCTGATTGCGCCCCAGCCAGATGCCGAGAAGGGTAGTCGCGATCAGGTAAACGATCAGTACAATAAAATCGAGGGCGGTGAAATTGGTTTTCATTTCACCGCCCTCGATTTGAACTGCAGACCCGCAGGGGCTTTAGGCAGAGAATGAGCTTCCGCAGCCGCAACCGCCGGTCGAATTCGGATTCTTGAAAGTAAATCCAGAGCCCTGCATCGAGGTCACGTAGTCGATAGTGACGCCGTTCAGATACTGCGCCGAGAACGGGTCGACGAAAACGTTGAAGCCGCCGCCTGGAAGTACCAGATCATCTTCCGCCGCGCGGTCCTCGATGACGAGGCTGTACTTGAAACCGCTGCAGCCGCCGGGCTGCACGCTGACGCGCAGGCCGCCTTCCTCAACGGTGACGCCTTCGGCGTCCATGAACTTTCTGACCTCGACGCCCGCGTTCGGGGTGAGGGTGAGATCGATTTCTGGCTGCGATGAAACGGACATTTATCCTCCGGTACTACATGAATTTAGGCTACTTCTCGCACGGCTGGTAGTGTCACAGTACGCTCCTCCCGGAACGACCGCGCAATCCAGGCGAACGCTACTACTGCGATCGCCAGCATCACCAACCCCTCGAGGGTATCGCCCAGAATCAGCTTACCGATTCCGAACAACGATGAATACACTGCCACGATACCCGCGATCCAGTTGGTCCACGCCAGCGCTCCGCCAGGGATCCCCTCCCGACCGTACCCACCCCGCTGGGAAACCGCGGCCCAGCCAGGCCCACCAGGCCTTACCCGGCGGTAAAAGCTCTGTAAGACTGCCTCCGGCTCCGGGGCGGTGGCGAAGGTGACCACTATCCAGACGACCGTACTGATGGCCACGGTAACGAGCATTACGTACGCATCGGCCTTCAGGTCGCCTTCGGGGAACCGGGGCTTGATCACGCTGATGGCCACCAGCGAGACGATAAACGAAGCGGTCATTGCGCTGATCTCGCTCCAGGCATTGATCCGCCACCAGTACCAGCGAAGGATAAGGACGAGCCCCGTGCCGGACCCAAGCGCGAGGAGGAATTTCCACGCGCCTTCAATCGTCTGCAAACGCATGGTCACCAGTGCGGAGGCGAGAAAGAGAAACACAGTCGCCAGTCGCGATATCGTGACGTAGTGTTTCTCGGACGCCGTCTTGTTCAGGAAGCGCTTGTAAAAATCATTCACGAGATAAGATGCGCCCCAATTGAGCTGGGTACCGACGGTCGACATGTAGGCCGCGGCAAAGCCCGCCATCATGAAGCCCCGCCACGGAGTGGGAAGCAGGTCGACGAACGCCTGCACATACGCCGCCTCGTGATCGTGGGCCGGCCCGATGCCCGCCGGGTACAGGATCACCGTGCAGAGACCGGTGATGATCCACGGCCAGGGACGTATCGCGTAGTGGGCGACGTTGAAGAAGAGAGTGGCGAGAACTCCGTCCCGCTCGGTCCTGGAGGAGAAGATTCGCTGCGCCACGTAGCCGCCGCCGCCGGGCTCCGCGCCAGGATACCACGCCGCCCACCATTGGACAGAGAGAAACACAAACAGCGCGAGGAGTGGCATCCACGGATACGCTCCGATTCCGTCCGGGCCCATCTTGATCGGCAAGACGGATAGCGCCGCGTTGGCATCGCCAAAGTGCGCGGTCAAGCCGGACTTCAGTGCTCCCATTCCGCCCACAGCGCGCACGGCATACACGGCGAGGATGATCACGGCCGTCATCTTGATGACGAACTGAATGAGATCGGTCCACAGCACTGCCCACATTCCGGCGCCGGCCGAGTAGGCGACGGTGATGATGAAGCAGATGCCGACGGCGAGGACCTCGCCGGAAACGTTCATTCCCAGCAGTCGCACATCGTGCAGGCCGAGCGAGATGGTGAGAATCTTGATCATCGCTCGCGTGACCCACCCGAGGATGATGAGATTGATCGGAAGGGCGAGGTAGAGGGCACGAAAACCGCGCAGCGCCGCAGCGGGTTTCCCGCTATAGCGGATCTCGGCGAATTCGACATCGGTCATGACGTTCGCCCGTCGCCATAGTCGCGCGAAGAAGAACACCGTGAGCATTCCGCTCATCAGCATGTTCCACCAGATCCAGTTCCCCGCGACTCCGTGATTGTATACGAAGCCTGTGACTACAAGGGGGGTATCGGCCGCAAAAGTTGTCGCTACCATGGAGGCACCGGCGAGCCACCATGAAACGTTTCTGCCGGAGAGGAAATACTCGCTGAGACTTTCACCACCACGCTTGGTAAAGGCGATGCCGATTCCGGTGGAGAGCAGGAAGTAGGCGGCGACTATCGCCCAGTCGATCGCAGTAAGAGCCATAGCACGAGGATTGAGGTGGCCCGGCAAGACGTTTGCGTTTCAGAGCACGCGCTCGCGTCGGTCAACGTTGAAGGACGCAAGAGAGTATCATTTGTTACCGCGAAAACAAGATCAAACTACCGGACAACATCGATGAAGCGACAACTCCAGCTGCTAATACTCCTCCCGGCAATTTGTGGCGGCTGCGTCGTCATGAGCAAGCAGCTCGACCCGACTACCGAGCTCGCTGAAGCCAGAGTCCACCCTGGTATTACCGTCTTGCTCAACGACAGTCTCGACCTGATTCGCGGCAAGCGGATCGGCCTGCTGACGAATCAAACCGGTATCGACGAAAGCGGGCGCTCGGACATCGATCTGTTGAGGGACAAGAAGGCGCGCGATGCGAACGTGAATCTGGTGCAGATTTTCGCGCCGGAGCACGGTCTGCGGGGAACCGAGGATCGCCAGAACATCGCCAGCGGCGTCGACCAGAAGACGGGCCTGCCGGTTTTCTCCTTGTACGGTGCGCAGACGATGGCACCCCCGGACAGTCTCCTCCGACCGCTGGACGCGCTCGTCTTTGATCTGCAGGACATCGGAACAAGAACGTGGACGTATGTGGGCGCGATGATATATGCGATGCGGGCCTCCGCGCGTCTCGGCAAACCCTTCATCGTCCTCGACCGACCGAACCCGATCACCGGCTACATCATCGAGGGACCGCTGCTCGACAGCTCGCTGGCGAACCCCAACGATCCGGCCCCGGGACGCCCTGGCCAAGCGTACGCGCTCTGGCCGATGCCGCTGCGGCATGGGATGACGATGGGTGAGCTGGCGCGCTACTTCAACGACGTCCTTCAGATTCGCGCCGTTTTGCACGTAGTTCCCGCGCAGGGGTGGCGGCGCGACGTGTGGTTCGATCTGACGGGCCTGCCGTGGGTGAATCCATCGCCGAACATGCCCTCGGTGCAAAGCGCGATGTTGTATCCAGGTCTTGTCGCCTTCGAGGCGACCAATCTGTCTGTCGGACGCGGGACTCCCGAAGCGTTTCAGCATGTTGGCGCTCCGTGGTTGAACGCCGCCGCGACGGTGGCGATTCTCCGCGACCGTGAGATCCCGGGAGTTCGGTTCTACGCCGAGACTTTTACTCCGCAGTCGCCGAGCGATGGGAAGTATGGCGGGCAGACCATTCCCGGCATCAAGATCGTGGTGATCAATCGGAGCGCGCTTCAGGCGGCGCGCGTAGGAGCAACCCTTCTATGGGCAATCCGCAGAACCGGTGGTGAGCACCTCACCATCGATGATCGTGCATTCGATTTAAGGTTCGGCTCCCCGTCCGTCAGGCTCGCGCTCTTGCGCGGCAGCGACCCGGATGTCGTCATCGATAGGGAGTACCGAGCTGCGTACGCGTTCAGGGAGAGGACGAGGCAGTACCTCATATACAGATAGTTTTGGCGATGAAGCCTTTCTCGACGTGCCTCGTTCCGTGTAGTTCGAAGGTGTAGGATTTTGAGCAGTCAGAGGGGCCTGCCTCTTGCACGCCTCACGACAAAGCTTCCCCAACTTTTGGAGGGCAGGGCATGCGTGTTCTCATGGTCTCGCTGTCGATGCTGGCACTCGCGGCTTGCAGCGGCCGACAGGTTGAAGTAAAGACCGGACCGGAGCCGGCAGCGGACGTCGCGCTTCATGTGACCAACAATCTGAGTCAGGCTGTGAACGTGTACGTGGTGAGCGGAACCAACGACATTTTCCTGAAGCAGGTCGCTGCGAACAGCGTCGAGCACATTCCAATTTCGGGGATTGCCGCTGGGTCGACGGTCAACCTTCGCGCAGCGACGGTGGATGGGACCCGTACCTACACCAAGAACAACATCACCCTCGCATCGATGTACGAGTGGCGCCTGCCGTGACTACAGCCGTCTCGTCCAAAGCAGGGCGGGTAGAAATAGATCGTTGGAGGACTTAATTTTACGGGGCTGACGCGCCATGCGCGCCGGCCCTTTTTTCTGCCGTTGCCGGCCTTTGAAACAGGTCGGCTAGCTGATGCTTACTGGCCGGAGCCGAATGGCAACTCCCACTTACGTAAAACAACCGACTGACTACGTAAAAAGTGGAGCGCTGAGGGCCATCGAACCGGCGATTTCTTTCCTGGCCCGCCACAACGTCAGCCCCAACACGATTACCACCGCTGGAACGCTGCTGACCATCGCGGCCAGCGTTGTTTATGCGACCGGCCATATCATGACTGCAGGCTGGATAATGAACGTGACCGCGTTCTTCGACGTCGCGGACGGGGAAGTCGCCCGCCGCACGGGAAAGTCCAGCGTCTTCGGCGCCTTTTATGATTCGACCCTCGACCGCGTTGCAGACGGCGCACTGATGGCAGGTCTGGCGTTTTTCTACGCTACCAACGTGATCCACCATAATCTCTACATGGTGGCCGCTTGCCTCATTTGCATGGTGGGCACGTTTCTGATCTCGTATACCCGCGCCCGCGCCGAATCTCTGGGCGTCGACGCCAAGGTAGGCGTGATGCAACGCCCCGAACGGATGGTCCTTCTCTCCATTCCCCAGTCATTCTTTGGGTTGTTCTGGAATGGGTGGGTGCTGATGGGCATCATTCTGCTGCTCACGGTCACAGCCTGGATAACCGCGATTCAGCGGATCGCGTTCGTCTACCGGGCGACGAAGCGTGTTGACAACAAGCCTATTCGGATCGTAAACGATCCTGCCTCCCCCGGTGTAGCTGCTCCGCCGAAACCGGCGGGCATCGCGGCGTCCCGCCGCGCAAAATCGTAACTAAACGGAGAAACAAATTGGCACCCCCCTCCAGATCAGGTTCTGGTGATGCAACTAAATCAGTAGCGCCTGCCACCGGCCGCCTGGGTATTCTCACGCCGGGGCTCGGCGCTGTCGCGACGACATTCATGGCCGGTGTCGAAAGCATCCGTCGCGGGCGCTCGAAGCCGATCGGCTCGCTGACGCAGATGGCGACAATCAGGCTTGGCAAGAGAACGGAAAAGAGAGCGCCGCTGATCAAGGAATTCGTCCCGTTGGCGAAGCTGGACGACATCGTGTTCGGCGCGTGGGATCCGATCCCGGATGACGCGCTCACCGCCGCGAGGAAAGCCGGTGTGCTCGAAGAACGCGACATCGAGCCGATAGCCGATTTTCTGAAGGGCATCAAGCCGATGCCTGCGGTCTTCGACAACAAGTACGTCACGCGTATTCACGGCACCAACGTGAAGAAGGGTAAAACGAAGCGCGACCTGGCGGAGCAGCTCCGACAGGACATCCGCGATTTCAAGTCCCGAAACAAGTGCGATCGCATCGTCATCGTGTGGTGCGCCTCGACGGAGATTTTCATCAGGCCGGGGCCGCAGCACGCGACTATCGAGCAGTTCGAAAAAGCGATGGAGAAGAACGACGACGCGATCGCGCCGTCCATGCTGTACGCCTATGCGGCGATCATGGAAGGAGTGCCGTTTGCCAACGGCGCACCGAACCTTTGCGTCGATACACCGGCGCTGCTTAAGCTGGCCCAGGACCGGGGTGTTCCGATTTCGGGCAAGGATTTCAAGACGGGGCAGACGTGGATGAAGACGATCGTCGCGCCTGGTCTCAAGGCGAGAATGCTTGGACTCGCCGGCTGGTACTCGACCAACATCCTCGGCAATCGTGACGGCGAAGTGCTGGACGACCCGCAGTCCTTCAAGACCAAGGAAGAATCGAAGCTAAGCGTTCTCCATACGATCCTGCAGCCGGAGCTTTATCCCGAGCTGTACAAGGATTTCTCGCATGTGGTGCGCATCAACTACTATCCGCCGCGCGGCGACAACAAGGAAGGCTGGGACAACATCGATATCGTCGGGTGGATGAACTATCCGATGCAGATCAAGATCAACTTCCTTTGCCGAGACTCGATCCTTGCCGCGCCGATCGTGCTCGACCTGGCCCTGTTTTCCGATTTCGCGCAACGCGCGGGAATGAAAGGAATTCAGGAGTGGCTGTCGTTCTACTATAAGAGCCCCATGGCGGCGCCAGGACTGCAGCCCGAGCATGACCTGTTCATCCAGCAGACGAAATTGAAGAACACACTCCGGCATTTGATGGGTGAAGATCAAATCACACACCTCGGCCTCGAGTACTACGCCTGATGTTGCGCTCGGTTGTCGCCGCTACCTTACTGGCCGCTGGGCTGGCGGGCTGTAGCAACGGCCCGAAGGCGACGGAACTTCGTCTCTGGTCGGACAACTACGCATTTCGTGTAACCGTCGATCCGATGCCACCGCGCGCACTGGAGCCCGCCGCATATCGCGTGGTGGTGCTGGACAAAAAGACCCGTCAGCCGATCGAGGGCGGCGAAGGACGCATTTTCGCCACGAGTGAAGATCGGGCAAACACCAACGACGGCTTCAAGAAGGAGAAAGAGCTGGGCACGTATTCGGGCCGCCTGTTCTTCGCGACGACCGGCGATTGGGCAGCGGCGATACAATTCCGTCGCGAAAAGGATCAGCGGCTGCCGCTCGAGCGCGTCGATTGGATTCAGACAGTTCGTCCCGCAGCTGAACCCGGCACCTAACCACATGCGTCATTTTTTCAGAACCCAACTGATTCCCGTGGATGTACTGCGCATTGCAGACGAATTCTTTCCGGAGATCGGCATGGAGCGGAGCGGTCACACGGCGCGCTCACGCATCTTTGCCGGAGATCTTGGAAATCTGCAGTTGAGCGTCCGGAAGGAAGGCGGTCACTACACGTTCGTCGAAGTGTCGACGGATCAAACGGGCGAAAGCCGTCTCGACCGCAACGCCAAGAAATTCTTCGTCACGCTCCACAAGACGGGCGACCCCCGGCACCGCATCGAAGCGGCGTACTAGAGTGGCGCGGTCTGGAACTGCGTCGAAGCCGGCGAAGCTGACGCACGCGGGCCAGGGCGGTGAGCTCTCCCGTTCACAAAAGCTCGAGCTCTATTACTACATGCGGCTGACCCGCTCACTCGAGGAGCGGCTGGTCAATCTCTATCGGCAGACGAAAGTCGTCGGTGGGCTTTTTCGCTCGCTGGGTCAGGAGGCTGACGCCGTCGGGAGCGCATACGCGCTCGACCGGTCGAAAGGAGATATCCTCTCCCCCCTGATCCGAAATCTGGGGTCGATGCTGGTACAGGGTGCAAAGCCGAACGAGATCATCAAGCAGTACATGGCCAAAGGCGACTCTCCGACGCGCGGCCGGGAGCTCAACATCCATTACGGTGATCTCGTTCGCGGGTTCATTGGCCAGATCTCACACCTGGGCGACATGGTTCCGGTGATGGCGGGTGTAACGCTCTCCTTCAAGATGAGAAAGGAAGATCGGGTCGGACTCGTCTACGTTGGCGATGGCGCGACTTCGACGGGAGCATTCCACGAAGGCATCAACTTCGCGGCGGTTCAGAGATGTCCGCTGGTGGTAATCGTCGAGAATAACGGATACGCGTATTCGACCCCGCTGAGCAAGCAGACTGCAGCGAAGCATCTGGTCGATAAGGCAATCGGCTACGGCATCGCCGGCGACCAGGCCGACGGCAACGACGTCGTCGCGACGTACGAAGTCACGAAGCGCGCGGTCGACCGCGCACGCGCCGGCGGAGGTGTGACTCTTATCGAGCTGATGACGTATCGCAGAAAAGGGCACGCCGAGCACGATAACCAGTCATATGTGCCCCCCGGTGAGATCGACAAGTGGGCGGCCGAGAATGATCCCGTCGACCGATATGTGAAACGACTCCTCGGCGAAGGTTTTGAGGATTCCGAGCTGTCGACGATCGACGCGCGTGTGAAGGATGAAATCGACCGGGCAACCGACGAGGCTGAGGCGTCGCCGATGCCCGACCCGCGCGACGCGCTGGTCGGTATTTACGCAGACCCGCCTCAGGTCGATCCGCTCTGGTTCCGCGAGGGTGTAAAGTCGGCGGTGGAAGTTCACGAGAGGCCGGCGAGCTGGGGTACGCACGATGTCTGAGGTCACTTACCTCGAGGCGATCCGCGAAGCCTTGTTCGAGGAGATGGAACGCGACAGCAACGTCTTCTGTCTCGGTGAAGACATTGGTGCGTACGGCGGTGCTTTCAAGGTGACAGAAGGATTGATGGCCCGGTACGGCGAAGAGCGTGTGATCGATACGCCGATATCCGAAGCGGCGATAATCGGCGCAGCGGCCGGCGCAGCTCACATGGGTATGCGGCCGGTGTGTGAGATGCAGTTCATCGATTTCATATCGACGGGCTACGATATGCTCACCAACTACGTGGCGACCGCGAGGTATCGCGCGATGCTGCCGTGTCCGATGGTGGTTCGCGGACCAAGCGGCGGCTACGTGCGCGGTGGGCCATTTCACTCGCAGAATCCGGAAGCGGCGTTCCTGCACACCCCCGGCCTGAAGATCGTCTACCCGGCGACCGCGAGCGACGCCAAAGGATTGCTCAAATCAGCAATTCGCGACGAGGACTGCGTGCTTTACTTCGAGCACAAGTATCTCTATCGGCGCATCAAGGAGGAAATGCCGGCCGGCGATCATCTCACGCCGATAGGGAAGGCCCGTGTGGCCAGACAGGGGAAGGATATCTCCATCATTACGTACGCGGCGACAGTATGGAAAGCGCTCGACGCCGCAGAGCAGGTGCAGAAGGAAGATGGCCTATCGGTGGAGGTCATCGATCTGCGCACGCTTCTGCCGATGGATGACGAAGCGATAGTCGCAACGGTGAAGAAAACAAATCGCGTTCTGATCGTGCATGAGGACACGCGAACCGGCGGCGTCGCGGGAGAGATTACCGCGCGCATCAACGAGAGCGCTTTCGAGTGGCTCGACGCTCCGATTTTGCGGGTGACCGCCGCGGACGTACCACTCCCGTACTCTCCACCTCTGGAGGACTACGTGCTTCCTCAGACCTCCGATATCGTGCTCGCCCTCCGAAAGCTGGCTTCGTATTGATGGCATCGCCGCCGCCGGAACAGCTCGAGCGCGGCGAGATAATCGCACGAAACATCGGTGTAGGCTGCATAACCACCGTCGCCGGATTTTTCAGCGGCGGAATGATTGCTGTATTGGTCGGAAAGTTCGTGGGGAGCGTGCAGGGATGCCGGCCGCCAGAGGGGCTTCCGGCGTGCAATTGGTGGGTGTATGCTGGTATCGGGGCCCTTCTCGGCGCGGTGACGTTGCCATTGATTGCGCTGGGGCGGCTGAATCGGCGCCGGCCGAACATAAACTCGGAGTAGCGGTGGCACGTGTAGACATCATCATGCCTCAGATGGGCGAATCGATCGCCGAGGGCACACTTTCCAGGTGGCTGAAGAAAGTGGGCGACGAGGTGAAGCGCGACGAGCCGATCTTCGAGATATCGACCGACAAGGTTGATGCGGAGATCCCCGCGCCGGCCGCGGGTGTGATCGCCGAGATCATGGTGAAGGAGGGCGAAACGGTCGCGGTTCAGACCGTCGTTGCCAGACTGGAGACGGAGAAAGGCGCGGCGATCGCGGCCCCGGAGTCGCCCGCGCCGACCGCCGGCGCGTCATCGGAAGCCGCAGGCCCGGGAGGTAAGGCGGCTATTCCACCGACGTCCGCCCCCCAACGGGAAGTTGCAACTCCGGCAGCGTCGTCGCGGCAGCAAACGAACGCCCCCGGAATCGCCGCATCGCACTCGGGAAACGGCAACTCCTTCGAGGACCGAGTCCGCACAAAGTCATCGCCGCTGGTGCGGAAAATCGCCGCTGAGCACGGAGTGAACATTGCTTCCTTGCAGGGAAGCGGCGTGGCTGGTCGGGTAACCAAGCGCGACATACTCGGGTTCATCGACTCCGGCGCCGCTACGACGCAGGCGCCACAGAGTGGTCGCCTCGTCCCGTCGGGCAGTCACGCGCTCCCGATGCCGCAAGCATGGGCCGGCGACGTCGTCGAGCCGATGTCCAAGATGCGCGCGCTCATCAGCGAGCACATGGTCGCCTCGCGGCACACCTCGGCGCACGTCACATCGTTCATTGAAGTCGATTTCACGCGTGTCGCCCGCATCCGGGCGAAGAAGCGCGCCGAGTTCGAGGCCGCGACGGGCCAGAAGCTGACGTACATGCCGTTCATCATCAAAGCCGTGACCCAGGGTCTGCAAGCTTTTCCGGTGATGAACTCTTCCGTGGCCGGGACGAACATCATTTACCGCAAGCAGATCAACATCGGGGTCGCTGTGGCGCTTGATTGGGGTCTCATAGTTCCCGTAATCAAGCGGGCCGATGATCTCTCGCTTTCGGGCATCACCCGCGCCCTCAACGACCTTGCGGCGCGCGCCCGCGCCAAGAAGCTGTCGCCCGAGGAAGTTCAGGAGGGCACGTTCACCATCACCAATCCCGGAGTATTCGGATCGTTGATGGGTACTCCGATCATCAATCAGCCGCAGGTGGCTATCATGGGCGTCGGCGCTATCGAGAAGCGGCCGAAAGTACTTACCGGTGTGGACGGGGAGGATACCATCGCCATTCGCACCTGTGCGTACTTTTCCATCTCCTTCGACCACCGCGTAATCGATGGGGCAGTCGCCGATCAGTTTCTCGCTTTCGTCAAGAAAACAATCGAAACATTTCCGGAGACCGGACTCTAGATGCCCAAGGCACTGACCATACAGCGCTCCACAGTCCCCGCTGCCGACCGTGCGAACTACACGAAGCGGCTGAAGGCGCTGCGCTCGCATTACGCTGCCGCCAACTGTCGCTTCTGGGTGTTCGAGGAATCGTCACTTCCTGGCGCGTTTATCGAGTTTACCGAGGCCGACGACCAGCAGACACTTACTGTTGCGCACGCCAACGCGCCGCACAAAACGCTCGATCCGTCGCGCGTCTACCAGGAGGTAGATCTCTGATGCCAGCACGTTCGCTCGAGATCGGCGGAAAGAAGTGGGACGTTTATCCGTCTGGCTACATCACGCAGTACACTCAGGATGAGTACGCGTTGATGTTTTCGCGCGGGGCGGGGGCCGACCGCGAGCTGCGCGTCACCCGCTACTCACCGCAGGGTACTCGCTCGCGCGAGCAGGCGTTCGCCGAGCTTTCAGACCGACAACTGAAGGAGCTGTTCGAGCAGTCGCAGCCGAGTTTCACGTCGCCTGAGGCCGGTTACGAAAGGTGACTGCGAGTGCAAGCCCGACACGGGCGGCATTCGTCGATCTGCACACACACTCGACCGCGTCCGACGGAGTTCTGCCGCCTGAGCGCGTGATCGAGGCCGCTGTCCGCTGCGGTCTCGCGGCGATCGCGCTGACGGATCACGATACGATAAGCGGCATCCCCGCGGCCCGCGCCGCGGCAGAGAAGGCCGGCCTGCGTGTGATCGCGGGCGTCGAGCTGAGCGCGTTTCACGATGATCAGGAAATTCACCTGCTCGCGCTGCACCTGTCGCAGCTGGATGCCCTCGAGAGCCGGCTCGCCGAGCTGCGAGTGATGCGGTACACGCGGGCCCAACAGATCGTGGAGAAGCTCAATACGCTCGGCATCGAGCTGACCATGGATGAAGTGCTCAAGCAGTCGAACGGCGGCGCGGTGGGGAGACCGCATGTCGCGCGCGCCATGATCGCACGGGGTGCCGTGCACGACTTCCGGGATGCGTTTGCGAGATTTCTCGGCGCATCGGGAAGTGCGTTCGTGCCAAAGGCCAAGCTCTCCATCGAGGATGCAATTCGCATTGCCCATGAAGCGGGTGCGCTGGCGGTATGGGCACATCCGGGCGACGGCGGACGGCGTGAGCGACTGGAGCCGCTCGTCGCGGCAGGACTCGATGGCGTCGAGGTGAAGCATCCGAGCCACTCATCCGAAGATGTGAAGCGCTTACAGGCGTTGGCGGATTTCTTTGGTCTTGTGCACAGCGGCGGCTCAGACTGGCACGGAGCGTCTGAAGGCCCGCGCCGGCTCGGGAATATGAACGTGCCCGTCGAGTGGCTCGAGAAACAGGATGAGCGTGTGGCGGCAGTGACCTCAGCGTCGATGGGAAAATGAGGACGCACCAGTGGAGCTAGACGGCAAGGTCGCGCTCGTGACCGGCGCCGGCACACGCGTCGGTCGGGTGATAGCGCTCGCCCTCGGCAAGGCTGGGATGCGTGTGGGTGTGCATTACGCTGGCTCGGAGAAGGGCGCGAGGCAAACCGCGGAGGAGATCATCCGCGGCGGCAACGACGCGCGGACTCTTCCCGGCGATCTTACGGATCCCGCAACGGGCCCGCGCCTGGTCGAGCATACCCACAAGGTCTTCGGTAGTCTCGACGTACTGGTGAACTCCGCGGCGGTGATGTTGCGAACGCCTGTTGGAGAAGTGCTGGTGGAGGACTGGGACGCGATGTTCGCGCTTAACCTGCGAGCGCCTTTTTTCCTCTGTCAGTCGGCCGCACGCGTCATGGAAAAGACCGGGGGGGCGATCGTGAACATCGCCGACCTCGCTGCATTCGAGACGTGGCGCGGATACATCCCTCACGCCATAACGAAAGCCGGAATCGTCCAGATGACGCGCGGTTTGGCGCACGCCCTGGCGCCGAGAATTCGTGTGAATGCAATCGCTCCCGGACCGGTCCTGCTGCCCGATGGATGGACCCAGGAGCAGGCTGACCGGTTGATAGCGACGACGCCGCTGGCGCGACTCGGAAGCCCCGAGGACGTTGCCCAGGCAGTGCTGTATCTGTTAAGCGCGGATTACGTCACGGGCGAAACGATCATCGTCGACGGCGGTCGCCACATTCGCACCTGACGGGAAAAGGCCCTCGACGCGGAAGTTATATTTCCGTTAGTGCGAGTTGTGCTCTTTAACGGGTGATTTGTTTGACCAACGCGCGTGATTACGACGTCGTCATTGTGGGGGCGGGCCCGGCGGGAATGACCGCCGCGCTATACACGGGACGCGCCATGCTGCGGACCGCGGTGCTGGAGCGCGGCTTTCCTGGTGGCGAGCTGCTGAACACCGAGTATCTCGACGACGTGATTGGTTTTCCGAAGATCCTTGGTTACGAGCTGGCCGAAAAATTCGCCGCTCACGCCAAGCAATTCGGCGCCGAGTTCTTCGAGACGACCGGCGTCACGTCGGTCGCCAAAACGGAAAGCGGTTACTTCGACACGACCACTGAAAACGGCGACGTCTTCCGGTCGCCGGCAGTCATCGTCACCGCCGGCGGCACTCCAATCAAACTCGGTATTCCTGGTGAGCTTGAATATGCCGGGCGGGGCGTCTCCTACTGCGCAATCTGCGACGCGGCGTTCTTCAAGGAGCAAATCGTCGCTGTTGTCGGGGGCGGAGACGCGGCGTGTGAAGAGGCTGATTTTCTCACCCGGTATGCAACCAAGGTTTACCTGATCCATCGGCGAAACGAATTCCGCGCGTCGAAGATCCTGCAGAAGCACGTTTTCGAAAACCCGAAGATCGAAGTGATTCTCGACACAGTCGTCGAGAAAGTCGAAGGCGATCCGAAGGAAGGCATGAAGGGTCTCCAT
>DATBXT010000033.1:0-7692 GCA_036514115.1 Gemmatimonadaceae bacterium | reverse complement strand
ACACCCTGGCCGAGATCAAACGCCGCGCCGGGAACCACTTCGACCCCGCGATAGTGAAAGCGCTCGCGGAAATAGACTGGCAGGGTGCCGCCGAGCTCGTCGCCTAGCGACGCGGCCACTTTTTTGCCCTTACAGCCCTCGGAGACATCACCCTTCCGGAGGCTGAATGAAGTGGACACCCGGCGGACGCAGTTCAAATCTTGAAGACAGACGCTCCCTTGGTGGTGGCGGTGGGATGGGACGGGGGCTTGGTATTGGCGGGACTGTAGTTGTCCTTGCACTGAGCCTGCTGTTTGGCCGCAATCTGTTTTCCGATCTCGGCGTGGAGCCGGGCGTAGCCTCCGGAGCGCCGATGTCGGCGGCGGATTCGGCTGCGGAGGAGCCCGAGGTCCAGTTCGTCTCGTTCATTCTCGATGATGTGCAGAACACCTGGTCGACGGTTCTCCCGAAGTACGGAGCGCAGTTCAGTCCGGCGCGCCTGGTTCTCTTTCGGAATTCCACTGATTCGGGATGTGGAGCGGCGCAGTCAGCGATGGGGCCGTTCTATTGTCCGATGGACCAGCGCGTCTATCTGGACCTGGGTTTCTTCGACGAGCTCAAGCAGCGCTTCGGTGCGGCTGGGGACGCGGCTCAGGCCTACGTGATCGCCCACGAGCTGGGTCACCACGTCCAGCACCTACTCGGGACGGACGCGAAGGTGCGCCGGCTCCAGGAGTCGAACCCGTCCTCGGCCAACGAACTGTCGGTAAGACTGGAGCTCCAGGCCGATTGCTACGCCGGAGTGTGGGCGAATTCCACGCAGCAGCGCCAGCACCTTGAACCCGGCGATGTCGATGAGGCCATGAACGCCGCGGCCGCCGTTGGTGATGACCGGATCCAGAAGCAAGCCACCGGGCGTGTGAATGTCGATTCGTTCACCCACGGCTCTTCCGCTCAGAGATCCTCGGCGTTCAAGCGCGGCTTCGAGAATGGCGATCCAAGAAGCTGCGACATGATCTAACGGGCACGCGGCCGCGCTACGCGCGGCCGCGCCTGCGTTTCTACAGGTAGTGCGAGGTCAGGATCTCGCGGTGGTGAAGCTCGTGTCCGGCGATTATGTACGCGAGCGCCCGCACTGAGACCTCGGCGTTATTCGCAACTCCACGACGGGTCCAGGCTTGTTCGTCCATGTGCCGGAAGAGAAAGATCGTGGATTGGCGAACTGCTTCCAGCTCGGAGGCGAGCTCCGATAACGGATAGGCGTCGAAGGTAGAATTGCGTACGTAATCATCCTGCTCGAAACCGGGCAGCGGCGTCGCATCGTTGCGCGCAAATCTCAGTGCGCGCGCGGCAAAAAGCCGCTCACTGTCAATCATGTGGCCGACGACCTGGTTCACGCTCCATTTGTCTGGCGCGTATCGGTACGTCGACACGGACGCCGGCAGACTGCGGAGCAGCTCGAGTGTCTCTCCGATCTGCGTCGTCAGGGTCGACAACACATCGCCGTCCGGAACGCGCGCGATGTACCGCTCGTAATAGGGAAGGAACTCCGACTTGGCTGGTCTGATCGCGCTGGCAGTCATTGTTTCAGCAGTGCTCACGGTTTTCCCCCGCAAATCGTCTCTGAAATAATAGGATCGAGGCCCGGCGGCGCGCTACACATTCTATTTGCCGGAGTGGTCACGGTCCGGTATCATGCGTGCTCACTCGCACCAGGGAATGGCAGACCGACACGACCCTTACGTATCCCTCCGCAATCCGAATTTTCTGTGGTATGTAGCCAGCCTCGTGGCGCTGACACTGGGCACACAGATCCAGGCGACGGTGGTTGCATGGCAGGTTTACGCCCTCACAAAGGATCCGCTTTCGCTCGGCCTTGTCGGCCTCGCTGAAGCGCTGCCGTTCATCACCGCCGCTCTTTATGCGGGACACGTAGCAGACCGCCACGACCGAAAAATTCTGTCGATGATCGCCGTCGCGGTGCAGCTCGTTTGCGCCGCGGCGCTGCTCGTCCTCACCGTCTACTCCACGAGACTCCTGGCGCGGACGATCGTTCCGTTCTACGCCGTGGTCTGCGTGAGCGGCCTGGCGCGCAGCTTTTTGCAGCCGGCGCGAACTGCACTCGGCGCCGAAATCGTGCCTCGCGAGACGTACACTAACGCCATAACCTGGCGGTCGTCGCTCTGGCAGTTCGCGGCGGTGATCGGGCCCGCGGCAGGCGGCGTCATCTATGGATTCTCGGGCGCGCGGCTCGCCTACGCGGTGGAAACAGTGCTGTGCGCGACTGCCCTCGTTCTCTTCGGTCGCATCGTCTACAAACGGGTGGCGCCGATGATCACCGAGAGCACGATCGGCGAGAACCTCACAGTCGGGATTCGTTTTCTCATGAACCAGCCGGAGCTGCTGGGCGCGCAGCTGCTCGATCTTTTATCGGTGTTATTCGGCGGGGCGCCGGCTCTGTTGCCGATCTTTGCGTCCGAAATTCTGCACGTCGGTCCCCAGGGATTGGGAGTACTGCGGTCCGCGCCGGCCGCGGGGGCCGTAGTGATTTCCGTATTGCTGGTGCACCGCAAGTTGCGCAAAGTCGGGCCAACTCTGTTCATATGCGTCGGAATCTTCGGACTGTGCTGGATTTTCTTCGCCCTTTCGCGCTGGTTCTGGCTCTCCCTCGCTCTGCTCTTCATCAGCGGAATGGTGGACAACGTGAGCGTAGTGATCCGCTCCACGCTGCTCACGCTGCGCACCCCGGCTCACCTCCTCGGGCGAGTATCCGCCGTGAATCAGATTTTCATCGGATCCTCGAACGAGATCGGCTCCTTCGAGTCCGGGGTCGCGGCGCGCCTGCTGGGTACCGTGCGTTCTGTCATTCTGGGGGGCTTTATCACATTGGGGGTCGTGGGCGCGACCGCGTGGAGGATCCCGCGCCTGCGGGAGCTCGACGAGCTCTCTTGACCCTGGCTTGGCGCGAGAAAAACTTCTTCTGTCGTGCGTGGCCGCTCCATGCCACATTAGGGAAGTCCGGGTGCGCATGAATCCAGAATCGGATACAAGCGGGTCCAACCCCCATAGCGAAGGTCGCATGACGCCACTTTCTGCCGCTTCAGAGCGCGTTCTCGCTCCTACGTCCGCAGTTCCTGGGTGGACGGCGGAGTACGCCGTCCCGCTCGGCGGTCCGGGGTCGCTGCTGCTGGCGACCTTCGAGCAGGCGGCCATCGGCATCGTCCACATGACCCTCACCGAAGAGTGGATATCCGTAAACCAGCGCTACTGCGAGATCACCGGATACAGTCGCGAGCAGATCCTCAAGATGAAACCGGAGGAGTTCACCCATCCGGACGACATCGCGGCAAGCAGTGATTTCCTCCGTCGCATTCGCGACGGCGAGCTGCCGGAGTACAAGATTGAAAAGCGGTACATCCGCGGGGACGGGCAGCCGATCTGGGTGAATCTCACAGTCTCGATCGTTCGCACGGCCACGGGGGAGCCGATGTATCTGGTGGGGTTCATAGAGGACATCACCCAGAGACGGGAGGCACAGACAGAGGCGAGTCGTTCGCTGTCCCTGCTGCGCGCGACGCTCGAGTCGACCGCAGACGGAATCCTCGTGGTCGGACTCGATGGAAAGATTCTCAGCTTCAACCAGAAGATGGCCGACATGTTCGAGATACCCGCGGAAATATTCGCGAGTGGCGACGACACAGCCGCCATCAACGCGGCGCTCGACAAGCTCGTTTATCCGAACGAGTTCATGGCCCGGGTCATCGAGCTTTATCGGCATCCGGAGGAGGCGAGTTATGACGTCCTCGATCTCAAGGACGGGCGTACCTTCGAGCGCTACTCACAGCCCCAGCTGATCGACGACGTGCCCGTAGGCCGCGTCTGGAGCTTCCGCGACGTGACCGCTCGCCGGCGGGCGGAGGAACAGGCCCACGCGCTCGCTCGCGAGCAGGCCGCGAGGTCTGAGGCCGAGAGCTCGCAGCGCCGAGCGACGCTCCTGGCGGAGGCGAGCCGGGTACTCAGCGCGTCCTTCGATTACGAGACGACGCTCGCCGCGTTGGTGCGGCTCGCGGTCCCCGACATCGCCGACTACTGCGCGCTCGACATAGTGGAAGCGGAAGACCGGTTCGAGCGAATCGGAGAAGCGCACAGCGATCCGGCGAAAACGCATTTGCTGCGCGAGGTCGCGAGCTTTCCGCGGAACGCCCTCACCGCGAGCCATCCGCTCATTCGCGTGATGACGACTGGAGAGCCGGTGCTGGAGGCGGAAATCACGCCGAAGTTCATTCACGAAGCCTTCACCTCGGACATCCAGCGAAAGGTCGTGGATGCGCTTGCGCCGCGATCGCTGATCTGCGTGCCACTCGCGTCTTCGGGACCGCCAATTGGCGCGCTGACGCTGGTGACGTCGGATACTTCCGGCCGGCGCTTCAACGTCGCAGATCTGTCACTGGCCGCCGACCTGGCGCGAAGAGCTGCCATCGTCGTCGAGCATGCCCGGTTGTTTCACCAGGCCCAGGAGGCGACGAGAGCGCGCGACGATGTGCTGGCCGTAGTCGCTCACGACCTGCGCAACCCGCTCAACACGGTGTCGATGGCCGTGAGCCTGATGCTCGAATCGACGCCGCCCGAGCGGGTTCAGGAAAGGAGGCAGGCGGAGATCGTGCGTCGCGCCGCGGATCGAATGAATCGCATGATTCAGGATCTCCTGGACGTGAAGCGGATGGAGGCCGGGCGTCTGACCGTCGACCTCGAGGTGGAGGAGCCGGAGAGTTTGATCAACGACACGGTCGATATGCTGCGCCCACTCGCCGCAGGGAGCAGCATCAGGTTGGAGACGAGCCTCGAAGAGAATCTCAGTCCAGTTCTGGCGGACGCTGCAAGAGTGCAGCAAGTGCTTTCGAACCTGGTGGGGAACGCCGTCAAATTCACCCCGCGCTCGGGGCGGATCACCGTGTGCGCCGAGCAGCTGATCAACGAAGTTCGGTTCGGCGTGATCGACACCGGGCCTGGGATTCCTGCCGAGCAGCTTCCACACATTTTCGGACGGTTCTGGCAGGCGAGATCGTCAGATCGCCGCGGGATCGGACTCGGCCTCGCGATCGCCAAAGGAATCGTCGAAGCCCACAACGGGCGAATCTGGGTAGAGAGCCACGTCGGATTGGGAAGCACCTTTTATTTCACCCTACCCAACGCCACCGCGCAACCGCGCGTCGTTCTCCCCAACGTTCAGTAGCCCGGTTCGACGTCACGAAAGTCGGTGACTCCCGCGTAGGATCGCTATAGACGCGGCCAAGCTGAAATCCCCGGCAAAAAAGGTTGCCGCAGGGCGCTCTTCTCGTCCATATCGCGACCGCCCTCGCTCTCGCGCAGGGGGCAGTCACGCCGGGCGCGCGAGCCCGAGGAGGGAAGCTGGGCCAGTCACTTTCTGACGAATACATTGGGTCCGCCGAAGCGGCTGGCCTGAGATACGTCTCCGATTCATTGCCGGGCATTCGCCGGCATCGCCACGGCCGCGGCTTCACGTACATCGGTCCCGACGGCGAGGTCATTCGCGCGCGCGACGCAATTCGTCGTTTCCGTTCACTGGTGATTCCCCCCGCGTGGACGGATGTCTGGATCTGCCCCCACGAAGACGGTCATCTCCAGGTTACCGCGCGCGACGGCCGCGGCAGAAAACAGTACCGCTATCACCCGCAGTTCCGGCAGCAGCGGGACGGCACGAAGTTCGAGCGCATGTTCGAGCTCAGCGACGTGCTGTGGAAGATTCGTGAGCGGGTGGAATCCGACATCACCCTGCCTGGCCTGGCCCGAAACAAGATCATGGCGACGGTGGTTTGGCTATTGGAGACCACGCTGATCCGAATCGGCTCCGACGAATACAGAAAGGCGAACAAGTCTTTCGGTCTGACCACGCTGCGCCGGCGCCACGTAGCCGTGGTAGGGTCGGAGATGCGCTTCGAGTTCAAGGGCAAGAGCGGCGTGCAGCACGCCGTTTCCGTGACCGATAAGCGGATCGCGCGAATCGTTCAGCGGTGTCAGGAGCTGCGGGGCGAGGAGCTGTTCAAGTATCTCGACGACGACGGAAAGCGGCAGGAAGTCGACGCAGAAGACGTCAACGCCTACCTGCAGGAGATCACCGGTCGGGAAGTCACCGCCAAGGATTTTCGAACCTGGGCAGGTACGATGCACGTGGCTGCAGCGCTGCGCGCGGTCGGACCGGCGGCGACAAAACGTGAAGCCGAGAAAAACATCGTGGCCGCGGTTGACGTCACCGCGAAGCGACTGGGCAACACGCGGAGCGTCTGTCGGAAGTACTACATCCATCCGGCGCTGATCGAGGCTTACCTCGAAGGCTCCGTGCTGCCGCCTTTACCCGAGCGACGCTGGAACAAGCGGAAATCCACGGGCCCCACGCTGCGTCAACACGAAATGGACGTGCTCGCATTCCTGAAAGCCCGACTCAAAGCAAAGGCGCGTCGTTCCGGTGCGATACGCTCGATAGCGAAAACAGCTCCCACCATGACGGATGCTCAGTCAGCAGGTGACGAGCTGGACCCACCACCGCCCCTCAACGCGCTGAAGCCGACGGGCTCCTAGTCCAGGTACGGATAGTCGGGATCGGCCAGGCGTGCGGCCCGCGCAGCAGCTTCTGGTCCGGCAATCTCTCGGGCGAGGTCGAGCAGCATCGGGCTCAAATGCTCCCCATAGCGGAGCAGACTGGCGGCCCTCGCGCGGCGAGCCAGCAAAAATGCCAGAAAGGGTTGATCAGCCTTGAGCGCGTTACATGCCGGACACGCGAGCACGAGGTTGTCGCGCCGGTCGTAGGCCGTCTTGCCCTTGCGCGGCGTTACGTGATCCATCGTGATCGCCTTCGACGTCACTCGGCGCTCGCAGTAAGCGCACACCGGTCCATGCCTGTCGAGAAGCCATTGTCGCGTCTCCATGTACGCGTTGCGGCTCGTCGGAAGCGAGGTGTGCTGTTGCGCCGGCCTGCGTCGGCCGCGCTTGCGCGGTTTACGTGTTCTTCTTCTTGGTTGCGTCAATTCGGACGGGTGGTCTGATTGAATGCAGTAATAAAGATTAGCAATGCTCGCGCCGCCGCTAGATGCTCATTCGGCGCTGAGTTAGCTTTTCGCTCCAATGACGATGCGAGACAAGCTCGAACTCCTCGACCAGCGGCGGGCGGAGTCGGAGCTGGGAGGCGGCGAAGCCCGCCTCAAGGCACAACACGAGAAGGGTAAGCTGTCCGCCCGCGAGCGGCTGGACCTCCTGCTCGACGAGGGAAGCTTCGTCGAGCTCGATCGTTTCGTGGTACACCGCTCGAGCGACTTCGGGCTGGAGAGCCAGAAGTATTACGGCGATGGCGTTATCACCGGCTACGGAAAGATCGATGGCCGGCTGGTCTACGTGTTCTCACAGGACTTCACGGTTTTCGGCGGCTCGCTCTCGGAGGCGTTCGCTGAAAAAATCGTCAAAGTGATGGACCTGGCGATGCGGAACGGCGCGCCCATGATCGGTCTCAACGATTCCGGTGGTGCGCGCATTCAGGAAGGGGTGGTCTCCCTCGGCGGGTACGCCGAAATCTTCCTCCGGAATACGCTGGCGTCGGGCGTAATTCCGCAAATCTCGGCGATCCTCGGGCCCTGCGCGGGCGGGGCGGTTTACTCGCCGGCTATTACGGATTTCACGTACATGGTTCGCCGCTCCTCGTAC
>DATBXT010000032.1:0-6657 GCA_036514115.1 Gemmatimonadaceae bacterium | reverse complement strand
CGCGTCTGCGTTAGATGGGCGACAGGATGTTACCGTAGGCGTTCAGAACATCTATTGGGCGGAGAACGGGGCTTTCACTGGGGAGATCTCCGCTGCCATGGCCGCCGACGCGGGTGCGGCTGTCGTTCTCGTGGGTCATTCCGAGCGACGACACGTCTTTGGCGAAACCGATGCTCAATGCGCAAAGAAATGTCTGGCCGCCGCGAAGGCGAAGCTTCGCTTCATGCTTTGCGTGGGCGAGACTATCGAGCAGCGCGAAGCAGGACAGACGGAGACCCTCGTCATTCAACAGCTTCGCGAGGGACTCTCGCAAACACCGAATCTCATCTCCGCGGATTTCATGATCGCGTATGAGCCGGTATGGGCTATCGGAACCGGCTTGACGGCGTCGGCGGCCGACGCCTCCGCGATCCACGGTGTGCTTCGGACCGAGCTGCGCAAAATGATCGGCACCCGCGCAGACGAGATTCCGATTCTTTACGGTGGAAGCGTCAACCCTGGCAACGCAGCCGGATTGCTTGCCGCCGAGGACATCGATGGCCTCCTCGTGGGCGGAGCGAGTGTGGAAGCATCTTCGTGGCTCAAGATCGCGCAGGCTTGACTCGATTCCGATTGCCTTTGATATTCCTAGGCTAGCCTGAACTTTAATCCTATCAATGATTTACACGTTTCTTCTAACACTGCTGATTCTGGACTGTGTCGTCCTCATCGGATCCATTCTGCTGCAGAGTGGCAAGGGGACGGGCCTCGCCGCGAACTTTGGTGGGGCGAGCTCATCTCCTGATGCGTTCATCGGGATAAGACAGGCGGGAAATCTCTTGACCAAAGCCAGCTGGTGGTCGGGCGGCGTTTTCCTCGCTCTGAGCTTCATCCTCCAGATCATGTCGACCCACACCACGGCTCCGCGATCGGTCCTCGAGAAAGGCTTGGGTAGCCCGGCGGCGACCGCACCTGCACCGACATCGGCGCCTGCCGTTCCTCTCGAACCGGCGCCGACGAACACCGCTCCCGCTGGCGCGCAGAACACCCAACCTCCGGCGACTACTCCGAAGAAATAAGTTGGCCGCCGAGACTCGAGTGACTGAGCCAGGGTTCCTCCTCCTTGAGGACGGAACCCTTTTTCGTGGCCGCATAGCTGGCGATCGCACCGCGGCGACGCTCCCAGCGGTGGCAGAGGTCGTGTTCACCACCAACATGACCGGCTACCAGGAGGTCTTCACCGACCCTTCGTACCGCGGCCAGATCGTGGTGATGACAACTCCGCAAATCGGCAACTACGGAATCAACACAGAGGACCCGGAGTCGGGTGCTCCGCAGGTTGCCGGAGTCGTCGTCCGCGAGCTGTCGCAGACGTACTCCAACTGGCGCGCAACGGGCGGACTCGGTACTTGGTTAGCCAACTCCCAAGTCCCCATCCTTCACGATGTTGACACCAGACGTCTCACGCGGCACCTGAGATCTGTTGGAGTCATGCGCGGGGTCATCGGCCGGGGCGCCGAGCCTGACGAGGAAAGCCGCGCAGCGCTCGAAGCCTGCCCGTCGATGGTCGGCTTGGACCTCGCCTCCCGGGTGAGCACTCGCGAGCGGTATGCGTGGGGTGATCCGCGTGCACGCCACCATATCGTCGCCTACGACTACGGGATCAAGCGAAACATTTTGCGCTTGTTTGCGGAAAATGATTGCAGAGTCACGGTGGTGCCGGCGGACACGTCAGCGGAGGAAGCGCTGTCGGAAGACCCCGATGGAATTTTTCTTTCGAACGGTCCGGGCGATCCCGAAGCGGTTTCTTACGCGCCCGACATCATTCGATCCCTGACTTCGACGGGCACACCGACATTCGGTATCTGCCTGGGGCATCAGCTTTTGGGGCTCACGTTTGGTGGATCAACCGCGAAGATGCCATACGGACACAGGGGCGGTAATCATCCGGTTAAGGAAGTCGAGACCGGTCGCGTGCTCATCACGTCCCAGAATCATGGCTTCGCTGTTGAGGGAGATGAGCGGACGGTGAAGGGAGCCGGCGAGCTCGAGGTCACCCACGTCAACCTCAATGACGGAACCATCGAGGGGCTTCGGCATCGCGAACTACCTGTCTTTGGAGTGCAGTATCACCCTGAGGCAGCGCCCGGTCCGCACGACGCGCGTCCGTTGTTCCAGGAGTTCCTGAGCGCCTTGCGCGGCGCGGTCCGGTAGTGCAAGCTTGGCTTGACAGCATATTAGTAAAGCCATAGGTTCAAAGCACTTACGCGCACTTGACGCGCGTCCAACGGAGTGATTCAATGACCAAAGCCGACCTCGTCGAGCGCGTCACGGCCCAGATTTCACGTACAGCCGGGCCGATGATTTCCAAGAAAGATTGCGCTCGCGTCGTGGACGCTTTTCTCGAGGCGATCAAGGAATCGCTCCAGTCGCAGGAGAACATTGAGGTCAGGGGCTTCGGGACCTTCAAGATCCGGAATCGCAAGACCCGCATGGCGCGTAACCCGCGCACCGGTTCTCCGGTTGAGGTCTCGGCGCGGCCGGTTCCGGTGTTCAAACCTTCCAAGGAATTGCGGGCGCTCGTCGCTGGCCTGGATGTATCGCAGATGTCGGAAGCATAAGGACTTAGCTCTCCACAACGAAGCGAGCACATGTCGCAGGTGACGGTGCAGCTTTTCGCTTCATACGCCGAAGCATTCGGCGCATCCCATCTGAAGATCGCGCTCGATCCAGGGAGCACCGTGGACGACCTCGTCCGGTGCATCAGATCTTTGCCGGCCGCGGGTTCTCTTCCTGCTTCGCCGCGAGTCGCTGTAAACCGGAAGTTCGCGTCGCCCGACAAGCTCATCGGGAGCGGCGATGAAATCGCCCTTATCCCGCCGGTGGCCGGGGGATGAAACGCACGGCCGTGGTCACGCGCGTCATCAACCCCGCGGCGCTGATCGCCGAGGTCACGTCTGTGGAAGTTGGGGCGATCTCGGTTTTCCTGGGCACTGTCCGGGATACCAACGATGGCCGGAAGGTTACCGGTCTGGATTACTCGGCGTACACGTCGATGGCAGAGTCAGAATTATCCGGCATCGCCGACGAGGCTGAAGCGCGGTTTGGTGTGCACTCGCTGGTAGTCGAACACCGGGTGGGCGAGCTCTCTCTCGGCGAGGTAAGCGTAGCGATCGTGGCTGCGCACCAGCACCGCGAGCCGGCGATAGAGTGTGCTCGGTTTGTGATAGACGAGATCAAGAAGCGCGTCCCCATCTGGAAGCGCGAGCACTATGCGGACGGGAGCAGGGCGTGGGTTGACCCGACTCGCGCTACTGAGGCGACGGCTCTGTGAGCGAAGCCCTGCGCGACGCACACGGCCGGAGTATCGAGTATCTCCGCATCTCGGTGACGGACCGCTGCAACTTTCGATGCCTTTACTGCATGCCCGCCGCGGGTCTCCAGTGGCTGCCGAAATCGGACATTCTCACCTATGAGGAGATCGCGCGAGTTGTGTCCGAGCTGGCCGGGCTCGGGCTGCGCCGCATCCGCATCACCGGCGGCGAGCCGACACTAAGACCACAGATCGAGCGATTGATCTCGATGATCCGATCTCTGCCCGGGATCGAGGACATTTCGCTTTCAACTAACGGCGTGCATTTGGCCGAGCTGGCATCACGACTTCGCGACGCCGGACTGGACCGGGTGAACATCAGCGCCGATTCGTTGCGACCCGAGCGCATCAAGGCGATCGCGCGCCGCAACATCGATTTCGCCCCAATCGTCGCTGCGACTGCCGCTGAGCGCGCCGGTCTCGCGCCGGTCAAGTTGAACGTGGTCGTGATGCGTGGCATCAATGACGACGAAGTGGCGGATTTTGCGCGACTCACTCTCGACCACGAATGGCACGTACGGTTCATCGAGCTGATGCCGGTCGGAGAGATGAGGGAGATGACCTGGGATCGAATCGTGCCGAGCGACGAGATCCTCGATCGCATCGGAAGCATCGGACCCCTCGTGCCGACGTCCGGACCGGCACGCGGCAACGGACCGGCGCGGTATTTTCGCCTGGACGGGGCAGCGGGCACGATTGGGGTGATAACGCCGATGTCTCACACTTACTGCGGGAGCTGCAACAGAGTGAGACTGACCGCCGACGGGCGTTTGCGCACGTGCCTTTTCGGTGACGATGAGGTGGATCTGCGTACGCCTCTGCGCGAGGGACTTCCACTCGAGCCATTTTTTCGGAGCGCATTATCTACCAAGCCGCGCGAACACAATCTCCTGCAGATGCGTGTCGGCGGATTGCGAGCGTTGTCTCAGGTCGGCGGCTGAACAAACGGTTCATGCGATTGCTCCGCGTGTGTAGCGCGAATAGTTTTCGATGCACACTCTCACGCATCAAACAACCAAACAATGGTCAATAAGATTACGGTCGTCGGCGCCGGCAACGTCGGTGCGACCACCGCGCAGCGCATAGCGGAGAAAGAGCTCGCGAGCACGGTCGTGATGGTCGATGTGATGGAGGGAATTCCGCAGGGAAAAGCCCTCGACCAGTGGCAGTCGGCGCCAATCGAAGGCTTCGACAGTCGGGTTATCGGCACCAACGGTTACGAAGAGACCCGCGACTCCGACATTGTAGTGATTACCGCCGGCATCGCGCGGAAGCCGGGCATGTCGCGGGACGATCTGCTCAACACCAACGCGGGAATCGTGAAGCAGGTCTCCGAGCAGATCCGCAGCTCGTCGCCTAAGGCGATAATCATCGTTGTTTCGAACCCGCTCGACGTCATGTCCTACGTCGCGATGAAAGTGACCGGCTTCCCGCGCGAGCGAGTGCTTGGCATGGCGGGCGTCCTGGACACCGCGCGCTATCGCGCGTTCCTCGCTGAAGCCCTCGATGTCTCGGTGCGTGACATCCAGGCGATGGTGCTCGGCGGACACGGCGACACAATGGTGCCGCTCATCTCGTACACATCGGTCAGCGGCATTCCGATTACCCAGCTCATGCCACAGGCGAAGCTGAACGCGATCGTCGAGCGCACGCGGACCGGCGGCGCCGAGATCGTGAAGCATCTCAAGACCGGCTCGGCCTACTACGCGCCTTCCGCCGCCGCGGTGCAAATGTGCGAGTCAATCGTTCGCGATCAGAAGCGAATCCTGCCGTGCGCTGCGTGGCTGGAGGGCGAGTACGGAATGTCCGGGCTTTTCCTGGGCGTGCCCTGTAAGCTCGGCCGGCGCGGACTGGAAAAGATCATCGAAGTCGACCTCACGAATGAGGAACGCGATGCCCTGGCGAAGAGCGCGGAAGCGGTGCGCGAGCCGATGGGCGCGGTAAAGCTGTAATCGTCTGATGCGGCTTCGAGAGTTTTATGGCTCCATGATCGGCAAGAAGGCGATCATGGGCATCACCGGCCTCATCGGCATCGGCTTCGTCATTCTGCACTCGCTGGGAAACCTGCTGATTTTTCGCGGTCCCGACGCGATCAACTCCTATTCGCACTTTCTGAAGAACACCGGCGAGCTGCTGTGGGTGCTGCGGATCGTTCTGATCGTGGCAGTCATCCTTCACGTGATAGCGGCGGTGCAGCTCACGCGACAGAGTCGCGCGGCGCGTCCGGTCGCCTACGTGAAACGCGAGCCGCAGGCAGCCACGCTTGGCTCTCGCAGCATGAGATGGGGCGGCGCGCTTCTGCTCCTTTTCATCGTGGTTCACATCCTTCACTTCACTACCGGGACGATCAGGCCAGCCGGGGTGTTCAGCGGGCAGGATGTGTACGCGAATGTGGTGACGAGTTTTCGGATCTGGTGGGTGGCGCTCTTCTACGTTCTGGCGATGCTCGCGCTGGGGCTTCACCTCTTTCATGGCGCGTGGAGCTCGGTGCGGAGCATCGGCGTCAGTCCGGAGTCACCGGAGCCGCTGCATCACCGGCTATCACTCGCGCTGGCGATTCTCATCTGGGGCGCCTTCACCGCAGTTCCGGTCGCGGTCTTCGCCGGGTGGGTGAGATGACCTTTCGTCTCGATGCCCACGTGCCGGGCGGGCCGCTCGCCGAGAAATGGAGCAGGAACCGCTTCGAGATGAAGCTGGTGAATCCGGCCAACAAACGGAAAAACACCATCATCGTGGTTGGCTCAGGTCTCGCTGGCGGCGCCGCCGCGGCGACGATGAGCGAGCTCGGATACAACGTGAAGTGTTTCTGCTTCCAGGACTCGCCGCGCCGGGCTCACAGCATCGCTGCTCAGGGCGGGATCAACGCCGCCAAGAATTACCAGAACGACGGCGACAGCATTTACAGACTTTTCTACGACACTGTGAAGGGCGGCGACTTCCGCTCGCGTGAGGCGAACGTCTACCGCCTCGCAGAGCTGAGCGTCAACATCATCGACCAGTGCGTAGCGCAGGGCGTGCCGTTCGCGAGAGAATACGGTGGCCTGCTGGCGAATCGGTCCTTTGGCGGCGCCCAGGTTTCGCGGACTTTTTATGCGCGCGGTCAGACGGGCCAGCAGCTGCTGCTCGGCGCGTACCAGGCGCTGGAGAGACAAATCCAGCGGGGCGGCGTGACGATGTATCCGCGGACCGAAATGCTCGACCTGGTCGTTATCGACGGCAAGGCCCGCGGCATCATCACGCGCAATCTCGTGACCGGAGCAGTGGAATCACACGCGGCCGAGGCGGTGGTGCTCGCCACGGGTGGG
>DATBXT010000031.1:0-4389 GCA_036514115.1 Gemmatimonadaceae bacterium | reverse complement strand
CGGGGAGCATTTGTCCGTCGACGTCGGTCAGCTCGAAGCGCGCGGAGATCGCTCCGGGCGCGCTCGGATCCGTGCAGGCAACTACCGCGAGTGCGAGAAGGAGAAAACGTCTCTGACAAAACAAATCCCTGCGAACCTCTGCTGGAGATACTTCCACGATAACGCGAAGTAACCGGGTACGTCCAGCGAATATCCTGCGGCGCGGCGCTTTGGGGTTCCTGCTGGTCCTCGGCGTTGCGTGCTCATCAGCGTCCGCGGGCGACAGGACGACGCTGCGCATTTGGGCAATGGGCCGTGAAGGAGAAGTCCTATCGCAGCTGATGCCCGACTTCGAGAAGGCGCATCCCAACATCCATGTGGAAGTGCAGCAGATTCCGTGGACAGCCGCGCACGAGAAGCTGTTAACGGCGTACGTCGGTGAGTCGACGCCCGACATCGCGATGCTCGGCAATACCTGGGTGCCCGAGTTCGTCGCGCTCAACTCCCTGGAGCCCCTCGATAGTCTGGCGCGCTCGTCGCGGGAGATCCGGCGCGACGATTTCTTCGACGGGATATGGAAGACCAATGTCGTCAACGGGAAGACATACGGCGTTCCCTGGTACGTCGATACACGACTGATTTTCTATCGCACCGATCTACTGGCCAAAGCGGGCTACAAGGAATTTCCGAAGACGTGGGACGCCTGGGTCTCGGCGATGAAAAAGATGAAGGCGCAGATGGCGCCGAATCAGTTTCCGCTTCTGATGCCCACGAACGAGTGGCCGCAGCCGGTGATCTTCGCGCTCAACGTCGGCTCGCCGATTCTGCGCGACGGCGGGCGTTACGGCGCGTTCGAGCAGCCGCCGTTCCGCGAGGGGTTCAACTTCTACATGAATTTCTACCGGCAGGGCCTCGCGTCGCCGGTGTCGACTTCGCAGGTGTCGAACCTCTTTCAGGAGTTCGAGCGCGGGAACATCGCGATGTTCATCTCCGGACCGTGGTACATCGGGGAGATGAAGAATCGGCTCGACTCGACCACGCAAAAAAACTGGATGACGGCGGCGCTGCCTGGACCGCGCGGACCGGGAGTCTCCACCGCCGGCGGTTCGAGCCTGTCGCTATTCGCTGCGTCGAAGCACAAGAACGAAGCGTGGCAGCTGATGGAATATCTGTCGCAGCCATCGATTCAGCTGCGGTTCTATCAGCTCACTGGTGATCTGCCGCCGAGGAAGAGTGCGTGGCAGGATACGGCGTTGGCGAACAATCGGTATGCGCTGGCGTTTCGGGATCAGCTGGAGCGGGTGGTGCCGACGCCGCAGGTGCCGGAGTGGGAGGAGATCGCAACCACCATCTTCGAGCATGGTGAGCAGGCGATACGGCGCGTGAAGACCGTCGATCAGACGCTGGCTGCGCTCGATCAGGACGTGAACGCCATGCTGGAGAAGAGGCGGTATCTCCTGAGTCAGGCCTCGCCGTGAGCGCGACGATTCCGCCGGACGGGGCGGCTTCGGGTGAGCTGATGTCGGAGCCGACGCCGGGAATGGTGGGCGCGGCAAGACGACGGCTCGGGTGGGGAAGAGATCCGGGGTCGCGGACGCCGGCGGATGTGGGGAAGGCCGCATGGTTGTTTCTGGCGCCGGCGTTGGTACTCATCTTCGTTTTCTTTTTCCTGCCGGTGTTGGCGTCGCTCGTTCTGAGCGTCACAGACTTCGACATCTACGCGATCGCCAATCCGCCCACGACGAGATTCGTCGGGCTGGCCAATTACACGAAGCTGCTGCATGCGCCGGAGTTCTGGCAGGCGCTGCGAAATACTTTTTACTTCGCGCTGGTTGGAGGGCCGCTGACCATTGCGGTGTCGCTGGCGGCGGCGCTGCTGCTCAACGCGAAGCTGGTGCGATTCAAGAGCTTTTTCCGAACGATCTACTTCACGCCATTCGTAACGACCCTCGTCGCGGTCGCGATCGTGTGGCGCTATTTGTATCACACCAAGTACGGTCTGCTCAACTACGCGCTCGGTCACATCGGGATCGGCCCCATCGACTGGCTGGGGAATCCGCACTGGGCGATGCCGGCGATCATTCTGTTGGCGATATGGAAGCAGTTCGGGTACAACATGCTGATCTTCATCGCGGGCCTGCAGGCAATTCCGCAGGATCTTTACGACGCGGCCGAGATAGATGGGGCGGGGCCGGCACGCCGGTTCTTCAACGTGACGCTGCCGTTGCTCAGTCCGACGCTGCTGTTCGTCGGGGTGATCACGATGATCGGCTACTTCCAGCTGTTCTCGGAGCCCTACGTGATGACGCAGGGTGGGCCGCTGCGGGCGACGACCAGTGTGGTGCTGATGATGTACGAGGAAGGGTTCCGGTGGTGGAGGATGGGGTACGCGGCGGCCATCGCGTTCGTTTTGTTCGTGGTGATTCTGATTGCCACGCTGATTCAATTCAGGCTACAGAAGGATACGGCCTAATGGGAACTGCAACGGAAGACTACCAGCCCGCAGCCGGGAGCCTGGCAGCCGGCGGCCGCGAGCTGCTTGGTTCGGCGCGGACTCGGAGGCGCATCTCGCAGGTCATTCTCTACACCCTTTTGATCGTGGGGGCGGTGCTGGCGATTTTTCCGATGCTCTGGATGCTCTCGGCGTCGCTGATGCCGACGGGGGAAGCGAGTACTTATCCGCCGCATCTGATTCCGTCGCGCGTCACCTTCAGTCATTACGGTGAGCTGTTCACGAGGCTCAACCTCGGGCGATACTTGTTGAACAGCACGCTGATCTCTGTCACGGTGACGGCGGTGTCGCTGGTGGTGAATTCGATGGCAGGGTACGCGTTCGCCAAGCTCAGATTCCGCGGTCGGGATCGCGCGTTCAGACTTCTCTCGCTGGGACTCGTGCTGCCGGTGCAGGTCGCGATGCTGCCGCTGTTTCTGTTGATGAAGAATCTGCATCTCATCAACACTTACTGGGGCGTGATCATCCCGGGAATGGCGAGCATCTTCGGAATCTTTTTGATCAGGCAGTACGCGCTCTCGATTCCGGACGACATGCTCGACGCGGCGCGGATCGATGGCGCGTCGGAGCTGCGCATCTACTGGTCGGTGGTGGTGCCCGGCATTCTGCCGATCCTGGCGACGCTGGCGATCTGGACTTTTCTGGCGACGTGGAATGATTTCATGTGGCCGTTGATCGTTTTGAGTGACGAGGCCCACTACACGCTGCCAGTCGCTCTCGCCAACCTGTCGGGTGAGCACGTGCAGGACACCGAGCTGATGATGGCCGGCTCAGTCCTCACCGTGATTCCGGTGCTGGCGGTATTTCTGTTTTTGCAGAGGTACTACATCCAGGGAGTGATGGCCGGCTCCGTGAAAGGATAGATCACGGTCTTACAGAATAAGGAGAGAGGGATGAAGGGTAGGGCAGCTCTTTTGCTTTTGTGCGCGTTTGTGTTGCCGTTGTCGGGACAGACGCCGCCGACAACTTCACCGCCGGCACCGACTCCGGTACCGACCATCGTTCCGGCGAATCCGGTTGTCGCGGCGCCGGCGCCGGCGACCGCCTCTTCTATAGTAGTAGACTCCTTTGACTCCGTGACTCAGTGGACGACGACGCCGGCGGAGGGAGTCGAGATCTCGGTGCATCCCGATTCGAACGGCGTTCATGGACGCGCGATGCGGGTGGATTTTGATTTCCACGGACACGGCGGGTATGGAGTCATCCACCGTGCGTTCAACCTGGCGCTGCCGTCGAACTACGAGATCTCGTTCGCCATCAGGGGCGACGCACCGCCTAATACTCTCGAGCTCAAGCTGATCGATTCCACCGGCGACAATGTCTGGTGGTCGAACAATCCGAACTTCCGTTTTCCGAAGGAGTGGACGACGGTTACGCGCAAGAAGAGACAGATCTCGTTTGCGTGGGGGCCGACGAACGACCGCGAGCTGAGGAGATTCGCGGCGATGGAGATCGCGATCACTGCCGGTTCCGGCGGGAAGGGGAGCATCTGGCTCGACGATCTCATGGTCACGCCGCTGAGTCCGGACACTCGATTCTATCCCTCGCCGGTCGTTACCAGTTCTTCGCAGATGTCCGGTTTCGAGGCGGGCAAGACTATCGACGCGGATGTCTCATCCGGTTGGCGAAGCGCGCCGGTAAGGGTCGCTTCGAATTCAGCGGTCGCACCTGCGGCCGGCACCATTCCACCGGGCTCGGAGAGCGTCGACCTCGATTTTCAGACGCGGCGGGAGTTTGGCGGCGCTGTCATCACCTGGGAACCAGGACGACGTGCCACCGCCTACGTTGTCCAGACATCCACGGACCGTCAGAATTGGCAGACGATCTACACGGTGCGTCGCGGGCCGGTCGCACCGCTCGCTCAGACTTCGCCGGCACAGACAAAGGGCGCGTTGGTG
>DATBXT010000030.1:0-4939 GCA_036514115.1 Gemmatimonadaceae bacterium | reverse complement strand
TTTCCGATGGTCCTCGCAACCTGGAGGACGTACTTGAGGTCCGCCGAACCGTCCTCGCCCGGCGGGGTGCCCACGGCAATAAAGACTACTTCCGCGGATTCAATCGCGCCCTTCAGATCGGTAGTGAATTTGAGCCTTTCTTCCTTCTGGTTACGCTCCACCAGCGGCTCGAGGCCCGGCTCATAAATGGGAAGCACGTTGTTTTTCAAGCCTTCGATTTTGCGCTCGTCGATGTCGGCACAAGTCACGGTATTGCCGGTCTCGGCGAGGCAAGCGCCGACGACCAGACCGACATACCCCGTCCCGACTACGGAAATGTTCATGTGTTGGAATTACTGAAGGTTGTCAGGCGGTTGCGTAATACGCGTTCGATGCGAGAGAGACGATCCTGCCCTTCCCGCGCGCGAGCTTCGCGGTCGCGTTTCGGGTGTCTACCACCACCTTCGCAAGGTGGACGACACGCTGGTAATCGACTTTGCTGTGATCGGTGACGATGACCACGGCATCCGCCCCTGAAATCTCTTCGTCGGTCAGCGCTACGCCCGAGTGCTCGTGGCCTTCCTCACGATATTTCGGCACGTGCGGGTCATGGTACCGTACTTCCGCCCCCTGCTGTTCCAGCAGGCGGATGACGTCGAGCGCGGGACTCTCGCGCATGTCGTCGATGTCTTTCTTATAGGCGACACCAAGCACCAGAACGCGACTGCCGTTCACGGCTTTCTTTTCCTCGTTCAGCGCCTGCGCGACTTTGCGCACGACAATGGCCGGCATCTCGCTGTTGATCTCGCTCGCCAGATCGATGAAGCGCGTTTTGTAGTTGAGGGTCCTCATCTTCCAGGCGAGGTAATGCGGATCGAGTGGGATGCAGTGGCCACCAATTCCAGGGCCGGGGGTGAACTTCATGAAGCCGAAAGGCTTCGTAGCTGCAGCCTCGATGACCTCCCAGACGTTGACCCCGAGTTTGTCGCAGACAATCGCCATCTCGTTCACCAGACCGATGTTGACTGAACGAAAGGTGTTCTCCAGCAGCTTGACGAGTTCCGCGGTCTCCGTGCCGGACACCGGCACTATCGTATCGAGGCAGGTGGCGTACAACGCCGTAGCGACTTCGGTACACGCCGCCGTTATGCCGCCCACGATTTTGGGGGTGTTCTTTGTGTTCCAGATCGGATTGCCGGGATCAACGCGCTCCGGGCTGAAGGCGAGAAACACGTCCTCACCAATGGTCAGCCCCGCCGCCTCGAGCTTCGGCTGCAGCAGCTCCCGAGTCGTGCCCGGATAAGTTGTGCTCTCGAGTACAACCACTATGCCCGGCCGGCAGTTGCGGCCGATGGCATCAGCAGCCGCGAGAACGAAGCCCATGTCGGGATCACGCGTCTTCGCGAGGGGCGTCGGCACGGCAATGGAAATACCGTCCATCTCCTGCATCCGCTTCTCGTCGGTAGTCGCCTCGAACTTTCCCGATTTAACCAGGCGCCCGAGCTCCGCGCTGGAGACGTCCTGGATGTGAGACTTTCCCTCCATCAGCGCTTTCACCACGCGCTCACTGACGTCGTAGCCGATAACCTTGAAGCCCGCCTTCGCGAACTCCAGCGCGAGTGGCAAGCCCACATAGCCCAGGCCGACGACGCCAATGCAGGCCGTTCGGTTCTCAATTTTGGATAACAGCTGATCTTTTAGTTGCACCGGAAACTCTGGAGGGGGTTTGGTTTTCAGCGGCCGTAGAACCGGCGCACCGCGTCGATGACTTCGTCCAGCTGAAGCTGTTTGAGCTCCGGATATACCGGCAGCGATATCACTTCCTGCGTCGCCTTCTCACTCTCCGGAAACGCGCCCCTTTGGTACCCGAGATACTCGAAGCAGGGCTGCAGGTGCAGCGACAGGGGGTAGTAGACGGCGGATCCGATCTGCTTTTCACGTAGATGCGACTGCAGGGCGTCGCGCTTCGCGACGCGAAGTGTGTACTGATTGTAGATGGACTCGTTGGCCGGATCGATCGTCGGGGTCCGCACGTCGTCGAGGTCAGCGAACGCAGCGTTGTAGTACGCGGCGTTCTTTCTCCTCGCGTTGCTCCAGGAGGCGAGGCTCACCATTTTCGCGGAAAGCACCGCCGCCTGCAGCGCGTCGAGCCGGCTGTTGTATCCCACTTCTTCGTGGTAGTAGGTCTTGAGGCCACCGTGGACCCGGAGCCGACGCACGCGCGTTGCAATCTCATCACTCTGCGTCACCACCATTCCACCGTCGCCGTACCCGCCAAGATTCTTTGACGGAAAGAAGCTGAAGGTGCCGACCGTTGCCGCTTCTCCCGCCATGACCCACTTGCCGTCTATTTTCCGTCGCGCGCCGATTGATTGCGCCGCATCTTCGACAACGGGCACGCTGCCAGCCGCGTCCATGATTGCTTCTATCGGTGCCATCTGCCCGAACAGATCGACGGCAATGACTGCTTTTGTGGAGGGCTTCAGCTCCGCCGCGATGGCATCCGTGGAAACGTTGAACGTGTCGGGATCGATGTCGGCGAAAACCGGTCGCGCTCCGACATTGTGGATCGCGCCCGCGGTGGCGAAGAAAGTGAATGGCGTCGTCAGGACTTCATCGCCATTGCCGACATTAAGCGCCCGAAGCGCAAGCAGGATCGCGTCGGTGCCGTTCGCGACACCGATGGCGTGAGTAGTGTGCGAGAGCTGGGCTACTTCGCGTTCCAGACGTTCGACCGGCTCGCCAAGTATGAATGCCTGCTCGTCGACGACTTTCGCCATCGCGTTCAGGACAGAATCACGTATAGTCGCGTGCTGCGCTTTCAGGTCGAGGAGTGGTACTGCCATTGGTCAGAGCCGAATCAGAAAAGGGGAAGCCGTTAAAGATACAAGGTTTAGGGCTCAGACCTGCGCCCGAAGTGGCAGCGGGACTTCTCGTCCCGTCTTGGCTGATTCGTAGATACCGAGGATCAGTTCCAGCGACTTCCGGCCCGCGCGCCCGTCAGTGTCCGGTTTGGCTTCTCCGCGGAGGACAGCGACGACATTGGCGTAATATCCCAGGTGCCCGAGGCCGTACACGTTCGGAGGGTTGGTCTCCGCAGCCGCCACCAGTTTGTCGTCGTCGTCGTACTCGGCGAACTGCCAGTTCTCGACCTTGTTGACAGCCGTACCGCCGATCTTCACCGAGCCTTTTTCGCCGAGAATGGTGATCGAGCCCTCGAGGTTCCGGGGATACGCCAGCATCGTGACCTCGATCGTTCCGAGCGCGCCCGACCGGAACTTCAGGATCGCCACACCAGAGTCCTCGGTCTCGATGCGACGCGCCAGCGTAGCCGTCTTCGCCATTACGGTTTCGACAGGACCCATTAACCACTGAATGAGATCGACGTAGTGTGACGCCTGGTTCATGAACGCTCCGCCATCGAACTCCCACGTTCCACGCCAGGGAGCCTGATCGTAGTACTCCTGCGGACGGGCCCAGTGGACTGTGCAGTTCGCCATGTAGATCCGGCCGAAACGATTCCGGTCGATGGCTCTCTTGAGAAGCTGAATCGGCGGATTAAGCCTGTTCTGCTTGACGACGAAGAGCTGAACGCCGGCCTTGTCGCACGCATGTACAAGCGAGTCGGCTCCTGTCAGCGAGATGGCCATCGGCTTCTCCATCACGACATGCTTTCCTGCCTGTGCTGCCGCAACGCCCTGCTCAGCGTGGAGCCCCGACGGCGTGGCAATGGTCACGACGTCCAGTTCACCTTCCTTCAACATCTTGTCATACGAAACGAAATGCGGCACGCGCCATTGCGCACCCGCTTCCGCCGCCCGCTGAGCGTCCGTGTCGGCGACAGCCACAAGCTCGAGACCATCGACTTTGTCGATAGCTTCGAAGTGGTTTTTGCTAATGCGGCCGCAGCCAACGAGCCCGATACGGAATTTCTGCTCCGAACTCACCCTGGAACCCTCGTCAGTGTGCCTTCCTTTTCCTTGTACTGTGTGCCGCAGGCCTTGCACGGCTCTGGATTATGGTCATCCAGGCGCTCGCCGCACTGACACATCCAGCCAACTCGTCTCGCCGGCACGCCAACCATCAGCGCGTAGGCCGGAACGTCTTTGGTAATGACGCTGCCCGCTCCGATGAAGGCGTACTCATCGAGAGTAACCCCGCAGACAATCGTCGCATTGGCACCGATGGTCGCTCCCTTCCTCACCAGCGTGCGCTTGTACTCGTTCTTGCGCGACACATGCGAGCGCGGGTTGACCACGTTCGTGAACACCATCGATGGCCCACAGAACACGTCGTCCTCGAGCTCGACACCCTCGTAGACCGAAACGTTGTTCTGGATCTTCACGTTATTGGCGATTCTCACGCCATTCATTACCACCACGTTCTGGCCCAGCGAGCACCTTTCGCCGATGATTGCGCCCCCAAGGACGTGGCAGAAATGCCACACTTTGGTGTCGGATCCGATCTGCGCGCCCTCGTCGACGTACGCCGATTCATGGATGAACGGTTTGGCCACTAGACCTCGGCTTCCCTGGGAATTCGCGCGTGCCATTCCTGGAGCGACAAAACCGACGGGGCACGGGAGCGAAGCGAGAGAATCGCATCGCAGGCTGCGTTAGCCGCCGAGAGCGTCGTCGTATAGGCCACGTGATTGGCGATCGCCGCCTGACGCATGGTGTAGTCGTCGCGCTGGGATTCCTTGCCGAGCGGAGTGTTGATCATCAGCTTGATCTCGCCGTTGAGCATCAGGTCGACGCCGTTTGGCCGCCCCTCGTAAATCTTGAGTACGCTCTCTGTCGGGATCCCTCGGCCCCTTAAGTATTTCGCCGTTCCCGAAGTTGCCACCAGGCGAAAACCCATCTCGTGGAAGCGTCGCGCGATCGGCGTGACACCGCGTTTGTCAGAGTCATTCACCGTGATGAAGATCGCGCCCTCGGTGGGCAGCACGTTATCTGCCGCG
>DATBXT010000029.1:0-7530 GCA_036514115.1 Gemmatimonadaceae bacterium | reverse complement strand
GACGGTGTCGTGGCCGTGGCCTCCACCTCCGCTGTGGCTGCTCGTGAAGCCGAGGAAGGCCATTGCGGCCATACCAGCGGCGCCAAGAACGACGCAGAAAATGTAGAGGTCCATCTTTCAGCTCACGGAAGTCCGGGCTTTATCTCAGCGAAGTGCTGATACTGAATCCCGGACGAATAACTCGTACGAGGATTCTGTATTACATGTTTCTGCTGCGCAATTGCGGAGCTGCTTGAGTGCCAATTTTGACACCCAAACCGCCGCAAAGCGCTGGCACGACTTTGCGGAGGGGGCTAACAGCGAATCAGATGTTGTTGGCGCCTGGCACCAGCTTTAGGTTGCATTTGTGCCCGTGGGGGGCAACTAGCGGGATACATTCCCGCGCTGGATAGGTGACTATGGACAGGCATCGCGCGCAAGCCTTCGCTTACCGCGTATCGTCGACACTGGCGGTCGTTTTTTTCGCGGTGATGGTTTTCAGCGCCGACCTCCGCTGCCAATCGTCGGGAACGGTTGCAGGCGTCGTAACCACCGCGAAAGAATTGCCGGTCCCCCAGGCCCGCGTGCGAGTGCTCGGAACGACTTTGGTGGCGATCACCCGGATGGACGGTGGGTTCGATATCGCCAACGTTCCCCTCGGCCGCCAGAGTCTGGAGATTACAAGCATCGGATACTCGCCGAAAACGATCGCTATCGTCGTCACTCCGGGTCAGACGATCACTGCCAGCGTTGTTCTCGAGGCGTTCGCTCTCGAAGCGGTAACCGTGACGGCCGATGCGGACTCGTCTCCGGGAATCCGCGGCTTTATGGAAAGAAAAGCGCGGGGCTCGGGCTGGTACTTCACCGGCGAGGAAATCGAGTTGATGCAGCCTCGCCAGGTAACCGACGTTTTGCGTCGCGTTCCGGGAATGCAGATCGAAGCAGGAGGCGGGAGCCTGGGTGGTGGAAACTCCACCGCACGAACGGGACGGAACATCAGCGGCGCGGGCGGCCCCTGCAACATGACGTACTACCTCAATGGAAGTCCGCTGCCTCTGAGCCCCGGCCTCTCGATTAACCACTTTGTCGCCGCGGACGACCTCGCCGCGGTTGAAGTCTACACCGGCTCTGCGCAAATACCGCCGGAGTTTAATTCCAGCCTGAACGGTTCTCGTTGCGGCGTCGTCGCCGTTTGGACACGCACAAGCCTCGCGGCCAGGTAGCTGTGCGGAAGTTCATTTCGGAGTAGGCCCAGGACCCGGTGGCCCTCCGCCAAATACCCCTCCCGGACCCCAGAAGCTTCTTTCCAGCACAACCAGGGCAGCGATGAAACCGGCTGTCAGGAAGCCCGTCTTCGTCGGAGAGAACTGTCGCAGCTGAATGCTGGCGACGAGTGACTTCGAAATGGATACCTGCTCCCCGCGCCAGTCCATCTCCACTCCGTTGCGTCTGCGACTCTCTGATAGCGCGACAACGTAGGCGTCGGCCGAATCGGTGAGGAGCTTCCCGCCAACCTCTTCGACGGAAGGCCCCAACGCAGGCGCCATCTGGGCGCTTCCTGCATCAGTCAGTGTCAGCCGGACCGGCGCACCGGTTGGTGTACTGGCCGTCGTTACGGGTTGGTATTGGTAACAACCCGCTACGAGCGGGACAAGAAACAGGATCCGCGCAACTTGCATTGAGGCCGCTCCGCAATTTCGAAAAAGTCTTTCACAGATTCTGCGATTCAACAGAAAACGGGAGAGCGCGGTATAGAGGCGTCCTCCCGTTCCTGTCAGTCATCCCGAGCTATCGCATCAGCACGGATTCGGATCATTCGGATTGCGCACCGTGAACAGATTTTGCGCCGAGCTGGGGGGCGTGTTCGGGTTCGTCTGCTCTTCTGTCTGACCGTAGTAGAGACGCCCGGGGATAACCGTTTTCCCGAGTGCCGGCTTGAGCACAGGGAAGCAGGTCCGTTTCCAATCGTTCCACGCCTCGATGTTCTGGAACATAGCGATGTACTTCTCCTCCATGATATTCTGGAGAGTGGCGGGCACGATACTCTTCCCTCGCCCGGTCCTGACAGCGTCGAGGTAGGGTTGCGCCGCGGCAATACCGGACAATTTGAAATTCGTCTCAGCCAGGATCAGCTGGTTCTCTTCCCAGGTAAGAATTGGCTGACGGAAGGTGTCGCTGTTCCGGCTGCCATCCAGCGGTGAGATCGCGTCGCCGGGCGTCGTCCCGGTTGTCACATCGAAACCGCCATAGTTGCCGTTGATTGCCACGCCGAAGTATTCAGGCAATCTCGGGTCGTTTTGCGCTTTCATCATTTCAACCAGGCGGTTCCCCGCCACGAGGTCAGGACCGAACGACGTGTTCTGAAATTGCGGCCACATGTTGCGTTCCGATGTAGCAGTGGCGTGGGCGCTGCGCAGGTCGTTGTTCGGCGAGTTTATGCCCAGGAGTGCCGCCGTGCGCGCGGCAGTGTACGCTGGGGCACCGGCTACCTCGGCGGTATGCATGTAGAACCGCGCCTTGAGCGTATTGGCCGCGCGGATCCACTTCGCCTTGTCGCCAGCGTAGAACAGGTCCACCGCACCAGGGCCTGGACCGGCGCCCTGAAGGTTCGTGATCGCCTTGTCCAGCAGGGTCTGCAGCGATGCGTAAACTGCGAGCTGCCCATCGAATGGCGGAGTTGGATTGCTTCCAACGGCTTCGCTGTACGGTATGTCGCCCCAAATGCTCGCGGTCGTTCCAACAAGCAAAGCTTCGAGCACCTGCGCGACACCCTCATAGACCTTGTCACCAGCGGCATCCGAGCTCGCTTGGACCGTACGAAGCGCTACGAGTCCGCCTGCCGAGTAGACTTCCTGGAACGGAACGTCGAAAGTTCCGGCATTGACGCTGTACGAGTCCTGCTGCTCGACGAAACGGCCATTTACCCCAGAGCATTGCTGCATCCACTGACACGCGATCATTGCCAGTGGGCCCTCCTGCTGGGCGAAGATGTTTGCCTGCGCGCCGACGAATAACTGATCGTTCGTCGCGCCAGTCGGCAGGTTCGGATCAGCCTTCGCTCCGGGAGAATCCAGAAAATTGGAGCACCCCACAATCAGGCTTCCGGCGCAAAACGCGGCCGCGGTGCGAAATAAGTAATTCGGCATGTGTATGATCCTCTCGCGCATTAGCGGTTGAAGGCGAAGGAAACTACGAAGGAGCGTGTCAGCGGAAGATTGAAATAATCGTATCCGTTGACGCGGTTGATGTTGCCTCCCACGCCGCCAACTTCAGGATCAAGACCTTTGTACTTCGTCCATGTCTTCAGGTTGCGGCCGGCCAGGCGCAGATCGACAGTCCTGAAGCCGAAGAGCCGATTCACAGCGGCGCCCTCGAAGGTGTAAGCCACGCTCAATTCCCGAAACTTCACGTAGCTCGCGTCCTCGACGCATGGCTCGTCGTACCCGGTGAAGGGGCACGCCGCAATGCCGCTGGTTCGATACCAGTTTTCGCCGATCGGGATCTGCATTCCGGCGCCCGGTCCAACTACCGGCCCGGGATAAAACCCGGCTGAACCGAAAGCCTGGAGATTCCCAGTGCAGTCGGCGTTGAGTGGGCCAGTGCAAATCGCACGGTTCTCAGTGTCCTGATGGGTCCCGTAACTGTAGAGAGCGCCGCGGGTGCCGTTGACTATGCTGCCGCCCTTCTTGATATCGAGAAGCCCGGAAAGGGTGACATTCCCGTAGCGGAAAGCACTGCGAAGGTTTCCGGTCCACTTCGGATTCGGATCTGTCAGGACTCGGATGTTGTCATCGGCACACGGCATCCCGGGTTGTGGGCTGCAATTGGTGCCGTCATCGATGTAAGTCGCTCCATGCGCCTTACCCGCGCACACCGTCGCCAGGCTCAGACCCGGGATGACGTCATCCGGACTGATTCCACATCGCACCCACCCATTGCCGCGGAGCACGCCGAGCGGATAGCCCACCTGCGCGACAGAAGATATGAGGTTGTTGTCGGTGAGCAGGAATTCGGCGCCCGCAATGTCCACTACGTTGGACTTGTTGCGTCCGTACCCTGCGTTGATCTCCCACGAAGAATTGGTGCGGGTGAACGGTCGCAGATTGAGCGACAGCTCGGTGCCTTTGTTGTCTATGATTCCCGCATTCTTGGCCTCGAACTGGAAGCCGGTAGACGGCGAGACGGGTGTGACGAGGATTACGTCAACCGTCCGCGAGCTGTACCAGGTCGCGCTGAGATCGACGACGTTCTTGAAGAACCCGATATCGAATCCACCTTCCAGCTCCTTTGTACGTTCCGGCTTTAGTTCAGTCGCCGGTTTGGTAACGTTGTAGTACAGGCCGCCGAGACCACTCTGTGTCGGCGTGAAGCCCGTGCCCTGGGAAATCTGACCCGTGAGCGTCGATCCGCTGAAGGTGTTGCTCGTCAGGTAGGGCTGCGGCTCCTGACCTGCTTCGCCGTAGCCGATGCGAAGCTTTCCGAAGGTAAGAAAATTCGCCGGGTTGACGACATTCGTGAACGTCCACGCCGCGCTCGCCTTCGGGAAGTTGGCGTACTGGTGGTTGGTGTCGAAGGTTGACGATCCGTCACGTCGTAGCGCGGCGGTGAGGAAAAGCTGATTGTAAATATCGAAGGTGCCCTGACCGAAGAACGACTGGCCGCGCACTTCCGTCTGATAATCGCTCGGCGGATCGCGGGTCAGGGTGTTGAGAATGTTGAAAGGCTTGGGCGCGATCAGTGTCCGCCCCACTACCGAGAAAGTCCGGAACGCCCGATAGCTCAGATTATGTCCGAGCGTGAGCGATCCCGCAAAATTGTCGTTGAAGGTATGGTGCGCGCTGCCGGTAAGGTTGTGATCTATGTTGTGGGTAACAACTTTGCCTTCCGTGATTCTGCCGCCCGCAGCGACGTCGGTGCACTGTTGCGGGCATCCCTCCAGACGCTCGTCGGTTCCATAATCGTTCCCGAGCGTGTAGTTGAACTTGAGCCAATCGTTGGCCGTGTACTCGGCGTTCACGTTGCCGATAACTCGCCCGACCTGAGTGGCGTTCAACTCCTCGTAAATCGTGTAGAAGGGATTATTGAAAACGCGATCCTCGGAGAAGTTCGTCGCCACCGGGTTCTGCAGATTGTAGGTGCGATGCATGCCATCGACGAGGTACGGCTGGTTGTTGAACTCGGGTGGCGTGCGGAAAAGCCCGAGGAGGAGACCGTTGACGTTGTTACCGCGCTGCGTGAGGTGCCCGCGCGCGTCGGTATAGGAAAAATTCCCTCCAACTGTCAGTCTGTCCACGAGCCTGTGGTTGCCGGAAAGACGCGCGGTGGTGCGATTGTAGTAGTTGTTCGGCCCGACGATTACTCCGTTCGCGTGGTTGTAACCAACGGACATAAGGAACGTCGTGCGGTCGTTGCCGCCGGACATGGTCAGAACGTTGTCCGCGGTTCCACCGGTGTGGAACGCCTCCGACGCGTGATCGTAGACCGGCCCGGTGACAGCGGGTCCCCAGCTGCGCAGACAAGTGGCCTTGAATCCTTCGCAAGGAAGTGGGCTCACACCGAAGCGGCCCTGTCCCCAGCTCGTTTGCAGCGGATATTCCTTCGTGACCTTGTCGAAGCTCCAGGTGCTGGCCAGGCGGTACTGGGTCGGCCCCGCATGCCCGTGCTTCGTGGTGATGAGGACGACACCGTTACCGGCGCGGGAACCATAAATTGCTGCCGCCGCCGCACCCTTCAGAATCTCGATGTTCTCGATGTCGTTGGGGTTGATGTCGGAAGCGCGATTGGGCGTTGAAGTGCCTTCGAGCTGACCACCGTTGTCCTGTCCGGCGAGATTGGTCCCGCCGACGTCGACAACGTTGAAGTTGGTGGTGGAGATCGACGAATTGTCGATCGGCACGCCGTCAACGACGAAAAGCGGTTCGACCGAACCGTTCAGCGTGCGCATGCCGCGAATCCGGATCGACGAACCGGCGCCGGGATCGCCGGACGACTGCGAGACGTTCACGTTAGGCGCCTTTCCAGCCAGCGCCTGAACGATGTTCGTCTCATTCGATTTGACGATCAATTCCGACGACACGGTATTTCGAACGGTGCCGAGCTTTTGGACCTCAGTGCTCGTCCCGGCTCCCGTCACAACCACCTCGCCCAGCTGAAGGGGATTGGCCCCGAGGTGGAAATTCTGCTGGATCTCGCCGGGAGTGAGTGTCACCGTCACCGTCGTCGCAGTGTAACCGATGCGTCTGGCGGTGACTCGCGCGGCCTGACCTGACACGCGTGCACCTGGCACCTGGAACGAGTAGCGCCCGGTCTCGTCAGTCGTGGATCCGATGCTGCCGCCACCCTCGAGGAAGACGCTGACACCGGCCACTGGTTGGCCGGCTTCTCCCGTAACGCGTCCTGTGATTGTGGTGGGTTGCTGTGCCTGAATGAGGGCTGGCAGGCAAGCGGCGATGAGACTCGCTACGACAAACTTTCGCAATCCGTTCATACTCGTCCTCCCCGTGTCGATGCACGCGTGACTTTCGAACAACACTGCCGCGCACGTTCTACCAGACGCGGACGGTGGTGCCCGGTACCGGTCGGACGCACGCACTACACAGTGATTGCAGGCGCCAAGGTAGCGTACAGTCGGCGCGGGCGCCATAACGGGTTCAGAAAGCGAAACATCCCCGTGACGCTAATGCGTCACGGGGATGTCGTGTTGGACCGCCTTGCACAAACCGGAATGGTGGTCAGAACTGACCCACCCCTGCTTGCGCGTCCCGCTAGATCTCCTCGGGAACGGGAACCGTAACTGCTTCCGGCAGAACGAAATCCGAATCCGAATCGGTCGCCAGGATCTCGGCGATGGTCGGCTCGGGCGGAAGCTCCGGCGCGGGTGGCACCGGCGCTCCCTCGATCTCCACTTCCTGGTAACGGTACATGCCTGTGCCGGCCGGGATAAGGTGACCGATGATGATATTCTCCTTGAGTCCGAGCAGCTCGTCCCGCGCGCCGCGGATCGCAGCGTCGGTGAGAACTCGCGTCGTCTCCTGGAAGCTCGCCGCCGAAATGAACGACTGAGTCGTGAGACTCGCCTTGGTGATACCAAGCAGCAGGGGCTCTGAAACAGCCGGAGCTTCCTTGTGCTTCTTGGCCTTGTCGTTGGCATCCCTGAAAGCCTGCTTGTCGACGTGCTCGCCCTCGAGGAACTCCGTCGTGCCCGGATCCATGACCCGGACCTTCTGGAGCATCTGGCGGACGATCACGCCGATGTGCTTGTCGTTGATCTTCACGCCCTGCAGGCGATAAACCTCCTGCACTTCGTTGAGCAGATACTCCTGAACCGCGCGCGGTCCCTTGATGCGGAGAATGTCGTGCGGGTTCACCGGACCTTCGGAGAGACGGTCGCCCGCTCTCACCCAGTCACCGGCGTGGACACGAAGGTGCTTGCCGGCCGGGATCTCGTACAGCTGTCCCGGATCCTCAGCATCCACCGGCGTGTCCTTCGGTACCACTCGGATCTCGCGCTTGCCGCGCTTGATGTCGCCGAATCTGACCTCGCCATCAATC
>DATBXT010000028.1:0-18272 GCA_036514115.1 Gemmatimonadaceae bacterium | reverse complement strand
CCCGCGATGATCGTCGTCGCGCCGACGCCCTGGAATACCGTCGGAACCTCGCCAATCACTGCCCATGCGGCGAGGAGCGCAACGATCGGCTGCAGATTCGCGTAGACCGCCGTTCGCGTCGGTCCGAGGATGCGCAGTCCGCGATACCAGAATATGTACGCGACACCCATCGAGATCACACTCGAGTAAAGCAAAGCGGCCCACGCGCCGGGGCCTACGTTCGACCAGTCGATCCGGGCGATGGACGGCGCTGAAGCGAGCATGAGCGGCACCGCTCCACCCACCATCGTGATCGCCGACAATCGCCAAACATCCACTCGCGTGGTGTAGGGCTGGAGCAAAATCGTATAAAGACTCCAGCAAAGAACTCCCAGGAACACCAGCACCGATCCAAGCAAAGTCGGCTCACCATTCGAGGGTCGGGCACTACCGGCCATTACGAGTGCAACTCCGGCGATGGACAATCCGATACCGAGCAACGCCTTCGTCCGCACGCGCTCCATGCCTCTTGCCCTGGCGATCAGCGCGATGAATGCAGGCGCCGCGGCGATGATGAGCGCCGCGTTTCCCGCGCGGGTGCGAGCGACACCGTGTACGAAGAAGAGCTGATACAGTCCGTTTCCGAGGAATCCGAACAGCAGCATACGCACGATGTCGGCACGCTGAAGCGACGTGATTGTTGAACGTCCAGATGCCCGCTCGCCAGCCTCGTCAGCGGGACCTCGTCTCAGCAGCGCGAACATGACCAGAAATAACGCGGCGGTCCCCACGCGCATTCCGGTGAACGCGACTGGAGGAAAGATGCGCGTCGCGTACTTCACCACTACGAAATTGATTCCCCAGATCACCGCCATAACGAACAACAGCACGTCGGTCAGACCAAATGCAGGCTGAGCGCGAGCGTCAGCGATAGTATGAGGATGTGTGACTGTTTCTGTCATCGGCGAAAGCTAGCCGGGCAAGGCTCGGCGCGGCTACTTTGACCTGATGCACATCTCCTTCGCAGTTTTCGCCGATGCCGCCAACCTTTCGCAGGAAGGAAAGCTCAATGTGCTTGGCGTTTTCGATGCCGTTCAGGTCGCGGGCCTCCCGACCATTCATCCGCGAACGCATTTCATCGTCCGGCTCAAAGCCAACGGCGACGACGTCGGGACGCACACTCTGAGCTTCCGCTGGCTCAGTCCGGTCGAGGAGGAGTTGTGGTCATCATCCGGCGAGATGAATGTCGCCCCGGCACCCAACCCGGTCTTCGAGGTCGATCTTCCTATCATCGCCGTCGTCGATCTGCCGCTCAACGTGGTCGGTCAATACACGATGCAGGTGACGCTCGATGGCCAGCCTACCGCGGCTGCTCGTCTTTTCGTCAACGGCCCTCAGCATCCAATGGTCGGCGGAATTCCGAACGCGATGGTGAGCTGATCGTCGGTTGCGTCGACGGGACCCGCTTCAGTTCATGGAGCGGCGAAGATCCACCAGCATCTGGTCCATCGAAGTCACCCGAATCAGTCCAAGGCGCGGATAGTCGAAGTCGACGATGATGTAAACCGCGACGGTCACCACTGCCGCGAAGCCGAAGCGGTGAACCCAGCTGGAGACTTTCCGATCCGCCGAGCCATAACCCGCAAACATCGCAGCCACCAATGCGATCATCCCGAACATGATGTAGATGGCGAGCGGCGGATGAATCTGAATCGCAGCCGTCCTCGTCGTCGTGATCTCGATCATCGAGTTCACTGCCGGCAGTAGCAGCGTAAACGCCGGTGTGTTGCGTGTCTCCGTCGCCCCAATGACAGAGGTTGACCAGATCTGCTGCTGCAGAGACCTCGCCTGCGCCGACGCCGCCGCGACTGCCTTCATATCGGGCACGGCGCGGTACGTCTCTATTCTGGCGTCGACATATTTGCGAAACAGATCTTTCACCGGTGCTTGTCTCGCTTCCGGAAGAAGATCGATGCGGAGCCAGGCAGTCGTGATCGCGTTCGTTTCCTGAACGACGAGATTCCGTCGCGAATCGAATCGCGCGCCGGCCCCCGAAAAGGTGAAGCCGAGCAGCAAGCCCAGCAGCGTCACCACCGCCGCCTCCGCCGCGCCGCCACTCGGCTTCCCCTCCGGATCCCGCTGCCGGTCTCGCAGCCCCAGCCGTTTGCCCAGCGACTGCATCGCGAGCATCCCACCGAACAGCACCACCACAATCAGAAGGGTAGACTCCGCAAACTGCACTATCATGCTCGGTGTCCTCGAGGAAATCGGGGCGGGCCCGGTGTCACCGAGAGTCTAAGCGCGGCTGTGCAGAGAGGGAGTGGGGCTTTAGTTCAGGTCCGCATCGGACTGAAAGCGGATTGCAGCTTCGACCGCAACCCTGAATCCTCCTAAAGGACTCTCCTCCCAAACCGAAACCTCTTAACGAGCAGCGACGTGTATTCATCGCCCGCCTCGAGATCATCGACCGCGTACCCGCCGCGCCCCAATGCGAGGTGCACCACCTTCATTCCCCCGAGCGAGATCGCGACGTGCGTGATCTTTCCCTCCGGTTCATCGGAGAAGAAAAGCAGATCCGCCGGTCTCAGCTCTTTCATGGAAGCAATCGGCTCGCCCGTCATCGCCTGCATCCACGCATCGCGCGGGACTTTCACTCCGTGCAGCTGAAACGAGCTGGAGACGAGGCCGGAACAGTCGCAGCCCCACGGCGTCACCCCTCCCCACTCGTACGACGTCCCCTCGAAGAAAGTCATCGCCGAGGCTGTGATCGAGTCCGCCTTTGACGGGAACGAGTGTCGTCGCTCGTCGAGCGTCATCGCCAGCCCGCCCACCCGATCCTGCCCGGCGGTGATCAGCGCGCCGAGTGGAAGCTTGCGTGTTGCGCCGTGCTCATCGCGCACCGTGCACCCCAGTGACAATGGGCGCGGATCGTTCCACCCGGTGTCGTTAGGTGCGGGCACCGGAGCGGGCATCGTCACCACGTACCCCTGGTGGATCCAACCGGAATAACCATCAGCGCCGTTCACGTGAAGCCATAACCCGTTCCGCTCCACTACCCGCGCGATGTGCCCGTGAAGGAGCTGGGACACCTGGGTTGTTCTGACATCGGGGTCGCACAGCATCGGTGCGATCGCCGCGATCGCGGTGACGCTTTCGCTCAATGCTCCGGCCAATCTACCTTCGCCGGCTCCGGTGTCAGTGGCGGTTCTGGACGTTTCGCTCGGCATGACTTGCAGAGAGTGACTCCACGAAAGTTGCAAATGATGCAGACGAAGGTTCCGCAATCGGTGCACGGATAGCCTTCGGACGCACGCTCCTCGTTACCACAGGAGCGGCACATCATGAGATCCTTCTCGCGCAGATTCTTCGCCATTCGCTCGGCAGGTGATTGTACTTGAGGTCAAACCCTCAAGGTTACTTGACGAGTTAAGTGGATTTTAGAAACGCCAGTTGCGGAACAGGTCGAAGCCTACCTGCGACGGTGTCTGCGTCGGGATGAAAGTCTGGGTCGGATCCTTTACGCACTTCGTATTGCTCGACCCGGGCTCAATCGCCGCCTGCGCGCTGTACATCGAATTGATTCTGTACTCCAGCTGGAGACCGAGGTTCTCCTTGAAGGAGCTGGTGTTCACGAAGCAAAGTCCAGTGGTGAGGCCGAGGAACCATCTGCTGCCGATCTGCTTGCCCAGCACCGCGCGCGTGTTGAGGAGCCCATAGTACGATGGATTGGCGGTGGCATCGCCGGTCGTTCCCGGTCCTGTCGTCTGCAGATCGACATAGTCGAGCAAATTGTTCGGTAGCGCGCGGGTGAAAATGTTCGCTACCGTGCGGACGCCCATCGCGCTCAGTTGACCGCTCGTGTTGTCGAGACCGACCGCTGGTTCACCGGTCACCAGATAACTGAGCAAGTCGCTCTCGGAGAGCGGCAGGTTGTCGGGGTTCTTGAGAGTCAGCTCTGGCTGCGCCAGCGATCCGCGGATGTCGACTTCCACTCGCACGTCACGTCCGTTGGCGCTTCCGCCTCGCGGCTGCCGTACAGTGTGGATCGCGGCGATGTCGAGCTGCGGGTTCAGGTCGGGCGTTCCATAGAACAGCAGCGTTCCGCGCTGAACGTCGAACGTCGGCTGCACAAAAGGATCGACCAGGTTCAGGCGGTACGTTCCCTTGTCGGCGCTCAGTTGTCCCTGAAGCGCGAGCCGCGGTGGCTGTCCGGTATTGCTCGGCGTCATCTCCACGCTCAGTGCGCCGCCGAGTTTGATATTCGCTTCCGACGAGCGCAGCCAGACGTCGGGACCCATCTCTACTGCCACGTTCTCGAGGCGAAGATTACGCGCCACGGCTTTCGGCGCCCGGGGCATCACTTCGCGATTCTGCGCAAGGATGGTATCGACCACGCTCTGAAATTCCGGATCGTTGAGGTCGATGACTTTTTTCTTGATCACCTCGGGGATGTAGATCGATCCGCGCTCCACCCGCAGAGTGCCGCGCATCACCGCATCCAGCGTCGATCCACTGAGCGTCACTGCCGGCCCCGTCGAGATGTCCAGCGCCGCCAGCCCAGGCTTGTCGATGGCGTGGAAGTTCGAAGCGTTCGCGGTGATGGAGAACGACGGATTGTCGTAGTGCTCGAAGCTCACCGTGCCCTTTACACTCGCCGTCCCGCGCCGCTCCTTCTGCGTCTCCGCCGACAGCTGATTGATGTGCACGGTATCACCCGCCAGTGCGATGTCGGCACGGATGCGATTGAACCGCGCCCCGAGATTGGAAAACGCGGCGGTACCATCGGCAATCGATATCTGTCCGAACAGCTGCGGTTGCTTGATTGGTCCGCGCACATCCACGTCGGCGACGATAGCGCCACGCCCATCCACCAGGCCCGGCACAAAGGCGCGGAACAGCCGGATGTCGACGCTGTCGGTTCGAACGTGGCCTCGCACTGAATCACCGGTGAAACGCACGTTCTGGACGATCAGCTTCGCCTTGCTGCTGTGTTGCAGTGTCAGCGAGTCCAGCGCTAGAAACCCCTTCGAGAACGCCACTCTGCTCGGTGATTCGAGGCGATAACGATTGTCCGCATCAACCAGGACCGACGCGGTATCGAGCCTTACTATGGTAGTGTCCTTGCTGCGGGTGAGATTTCCCGCCAGGTCAGTCTGCACTCCACTCTGACTCAGCATCGACGCGCTGAAATGCCCTTCGGTGGGCGACGCCAGCGCGACAGAAGCTCTGATGCTGCTGAAGCCGACGGGGCCGAGCCCCACGGTGTCCGCGCCGAATATGAAGGAGCCGGTGGCCTGTTTGGTGAGATCCGCGAGGAGTACTGTGCCGCGGATGCTCTCCACGCTCTTCGTCCCGAAGCGGATGTCGCTGGCGCGCAGAAACCCGTTCAGTCCGAGATGCTCCATGGTTCCGGTGAGCTCGCCCGTCAGCTCGCCACTTCCGCGCAGCGAATCGAGTGCGGCAGTACCAGCGAGCGAAGGAACCAGCGCGCGCAGTCGCGAAAGCGAATCCATCACCGCCGAGAATTTGAGAGAGCCGCCGTGAGTGCCCTCGAGTGCGAACGTTCCCGAAGCGTGTGCGGTAAGGCCGTTCGCGTTCAGCGCCAAGGTGTCCACGCTCGCCATCCCGTTCGCGAAATGAACCCGCGCCACCGATGGATCGACGCGGAACCCGGCGAGCGTCGATCTCTCGATCGACGCGACAGCTCGGCCCGCCAGCGTCGACAGATTCGATCCGCGCAAATCGAGATCGTATTGGCCGGTGAGCTGGGTATGCGGAAGCTGCTGGTTGCCGGTGAGCACACGGAGATCCAGAGCGGTGGACGTCACCTTTCCGCGCGCGGCATACTCATCGGCGTCCGCGTCGACCAAACCGTTGAACCCGAACGTGCCGGCGGGTCCGGTCAGGTTGGTGACCACCAGCAGATTCGGCGAGGTACCTTTCACCTGAACCGGTCCGGCGTAGCTGCCGCTGAGTGGCAGCAGCGGATAAGAGTGCTGCAAAGCGGTGAACGATAACGGCTCCGCCTGCAGCGTCATGTCATAGGTCAGATATTTCTCGCCCCACGTCACCCGCCCATCACCAGTCGCGTGTGAGACGGGGAGTCCACCGTCGTGGTGAAACAGACTCGCGTTTCTGAATCGCACGTCGAGCCACGATGAGTCGAGCGTCGCCGTGCCTGAGACCGTTCCCTTGATCCGTGGAAAAAGCGGATTCAGATACTGGAGCGTCCGCAGATCGAGGGTTGCGACGTCGACGTTGAACGAATGGAAGGCGGTGAACGCTGGAAAGAGAATGTCGAGCTCCCCCTCTCCGCGCGCCTCGGTCACAGCGCCGGGCACGTGGGCGTCCTCGAAGATCAGCGCGGATTGATCCACCCGGAAATGATTGAGCGGACCTCCGGGAGCGTGGATTGTCCCGGTGATGTTGCCCTGCCAATCGTACGGGAACTGCTTCCCGTTGAGCGTGCGCAGCAGGTCGAAGTTCACCGGTGTGGCCTGGATGTCCACATTGCGCACCGCGAGCACATCTCCGCCCGTCTCGAACGTCATGTTTCCGATCAGACGGGATCGCGTGCTGCGCACGTCCATGTTGGAGATGATGTAGTCGAGATACTTGGGATTTCTCTGACTGCGGATGTCGAGCTCCATCTTCCCGCTGCCCGTCGTCGGCAGCGTCGGATAAACCCAGGCGACGTCGGCAAGCGACACCGAATCGCCGATGATGTGCAGGTAGTAGCGCACTGGGAGATCGCTTCCCCAGACCACGCTGCCGTGGCCTCGGCCCGTCGAACCGGGCAGATCGAAATGCTCGCCATCGACGAAGACGGAATCGCCCAGATTGAGAGCGGTCCCGCTGACGTTACGGAAATTGAAGGGTGGATCGTTTTCCGCGAAGCTGAGTTTTCTGATTCGTACCAGTCGTCCGACTGTGTCGGGATCGGCGATGCGGGCAAAACCCAGGTTCGCCTGACCGTCGGTCCAGCGCCACGTGCGGGCGAAGCCTTCGCGAGTGCGGCGGATTTCGTGATCGGGACGCGTCAGCTCGTGCCTGATCGCGCTATCCAGCTTCACCCCGCGCAGCGTGTCCGAGGGATGCCACGGCAGCGTCAGCAGCACTCTCGCATCACGAATGACGGACGAGTCGATGACGATGTACTGCCCGAACCCGCGCTCGTTCCGTTTCTGCTTCTCGACGCTGGCAGGAAAAATCCGCCGGAAATTCCAGTCGCCGTTCTCGTGCTGTCTCAGATGCAGATACGGATGCTCGGCCTCCAGATGGCTCAGCAGAATTCGGCGGTCGAGCAGGTCGCGCGGATCGTAGGCGACGGTGATTGGCCCCGACGCGAAGAACACCGAGTCTTCGTCGTTACGGATCTCAACCGAGTCGATGCGCACTCCGCCAACGAGCCCGCCGCTCATCCGGCCGATGTAGACTTTGCCCTTCACCTTGCCCTCCAGCATCGTCGCCACCATGCGGCGCACGCGCTCCTGACCAACGCTGGTGCGCGTCACCCCGAGAAAAAGGATGACGACGATGGCCAGCAGGCCCACCAGGATGATGGCGCTTCCGATTGCGATGCGGAGACGGCGGGTCATTCGCTAGAACGCCTGTCCGATCGCGAAGCTGAAGGTGAGTTTTTTCAGGAAGCCGTTTTCCTTCGCCGGTTGGTAAGTGGACGGACAGGACGTGGTCGGGTTGCCGTTGGCATCGATAATCGGATCCTGTCTGATATCGGTTACGACTCCGCCCACGGTGGTGATGTGCGTCGGGAAAGTGTTGCCCGGCGTCACGCACACCAGTTCGCCCCCTTCATTGGTTGCTTCGTAGTACAGCGGACCTTCCGGGCGTCTATATGGATTGTACCCCACGGCGACGCGCACGGGGCCCACGGGCGAGAATCCTGTGAATTGCACTCCCGGCGTCACCTTGAGTCTCACTCGGCTCAATGTGGTTCCGCCGCCGCGATTCCATACCTCGCCCGCATCCGTGAAGAGTGCGATCTGAAGAACGTCCGGGAGCACCGGACTGCGCAGCCGCAGCTCGAGGTTACCGACGAGGAGTGTATTACCGCCAACCGGCACCACCCTGCGAGTTCCGGTACTGTCGGCCATCACATGCCAAACAGTGTCGGCGACGCCGGGTGTGCCCGAGACGAACGTCTGCTGGAACCCGTTCGCGATGTACAGCAGCGAGCCGAGCTCGTTCTGGGCGTAACCGCGCACAGTGGTTGGTCCACCGGCGTAGAGCCGCTCCTGAGGCGGAATGAAATTCGTCGCTGACGTGACGCTGCGTCCAACGAACGTCCCACCGCGTACTCGCATCGCCAGCACGTTGCCGCCGCCAAGACTGGTATATCGCGATGCATCGCCGAGGACTTTGGTGAACTGCAGCCCGCTGTCGGATAGAATCACCGGCCCCGAAAATCGTGTCTCCAGGTGAATGGTGGACCCGCGGGTTGGAGACAGAATGCTGTTGGACGTATTCCGCGTCGTGCCGAGGGCCAACACCGCCAGGCGCTGCGTCTGCTGCACTTTCTCGCGCTCAGTCGCATCGCACAGATTGAACACCGCGCAGAAGAGCGCCGGCTGCGCCTCTGTGCGTCCGAGATCCATGGAGTAGCTGAGATTCACCGGCGACCGGGTCAGTCCTCTCCATAAAACCGAGGCGACGCCTCCGATCAGAGTCGTCCGACGATACGCGTTGTACTCGGATTGACGCTGCGTATAAACCGTGATCGTCGGAACCGTGCGCAGTCCGAGAAACAGCGGCTGCCGCAGGGTCGCGCCGAGGTAGTAGTTGACGCTGTCGCTGAAGACATCGTTCTTCGCCGCGGGGCAAAGCCCCGGCGCGAAATCGGCCGGACTCCCGATCCCGATCTTCGAAACCCGGGCGGTGAGATCCATTCGGCGGGCGCCGTTCAGAAAGTTGTAGTCCGTGTACTCGCCCGTGATCCTCAGGCAATCGAGAGTGCCGTAACCCGCGCCCACGCGGGCGGCGTGCATTGCCGCTTCGGCCAGATTCACGTGCAGAGTGACGACGCTGTCCTCGTTGCTGTCGGGCGTGATCGAGACGTGCTGGTACGCTTCCGTCTGATACACAGCGCGCTGCGCGTCGAGGATCTCGTCCTCGCGGAAAAGTTCTCCGGAGTCGAGACCCATGATCCGCCGCACCACCTTCGTCGGGATTTGCTGTTTCTTGTTCGGCATCGCGGTCACTTCTATGTCTATCTTTCCGATTGTCGTTCTCGTCCCCGGCGAGACATAAATCGTGTCCCACGCCATCAGCGCGCTGTCGTTCGCGTAGAAGCTGTTGATCGCAACACCGCGCGGATAACCGGTGTTATGCAGGCGCTCGCGGATGCTGTCAGCCGCAGCATCGATCGCGTAGCGGTCGAAGCGCCCGCCCTCGCGAACGGAGAGACCGCGGAGGACTCTTCTTCCCCCCGGAACCGAGTCCAGCCCGCTCACCACGAAGGACCTCAATACAGTCGGCGGCCCCTCGTTGATTTTGAAAGTCACCGCGACCGCCCCGGGAGCCAGCTCCTTTACGGCTGTGTCGACGGTCACCCTTGGATACCCCCGACGGCGGTAAAAGATTATGAGCCGCGCCCGATCGTTGGGGAGCTCAGTGCGGTCCAGACAATGTTTGACCGAGAACGGAACGTGGAGGTAACGCCTGGCCCACGCCGACGGCGTGGTGACGATCGTTTTGGCGAGATCAGCGTCCGAAAAGGCGCGATTACCCTCGAACTCGAGACGCATTACCTCGAGATCGCCACGCTGGCATTCAATGTCCTGCGCCGCCGCGGTCGCGAACGGCGGCAGAGCAATCAGGATTAACGCGGCGTAGAGAAACCCCCCGAGACGCACCCGGGGCGATATCACCCGTGCAGCGCGCCTGCGCCCGGCGGCCGTCCTGGCGGCAGCTCGCGAGCGTAGTGCGTCTCCGTCTCCGGCTCGGTGCGGTCGCCCAACATTCTCTTCGGTGGTGTGGTCCGCGCACGAGGCAGCTCGCCCTGTGGAACGAGAGGCGTGCGCTGGATTAAGAGTTGCACAACGTAAAACCCGGCCAAACCGGCAGCGACGCCGACACCAATGGCTGGCAACAGATCCTTGGCGCCTAGTTGGCGGCGATAATAGTATTCTGCGCTCACGTGAGGCCTATTTCGGGGTGCGCGAAAGTTCTCGTATTTGGCACCTTCATGTCAACCGTTAGAGCACACCATGCGGCGACTCATTCTCTTCGTATTACCCGCGATTCTCAGCTGTGGTGGTGGTGGTAGCGAATCATCCGCTCCTCAACGAAAAACGATCATCGATTCGCGTGACACCTACGACCCGCGATCGATGGACCCCGCACTCTCTACCGATGTTCCCACCGGACGCGCCGTTGCTTACGTGTTCGACGGACTCACGCGCTTTACACCCGACGCGCAGGTAGTCCCCGGCCTCGCCAGGTCGTGGGACGTGTCGCCGGATGGCATGACCTACACGTTCCACCTTCGCTCCGGCGTCAAGTTCCACGACGGTCGGCCGTTCAGCGCGAAAAATGTCGTCTCGACTTTTCAGCGAGTCCTCGATCCTAAGACGAAGGGCGGGCGTGGTTGGCCACTTTATCCCATCAAGGGCGCCGAGGACTACGCGGCCAGCAAGGGCCAGACGATCACCGGGCTGACGGCCCCCGACGACAGCACCGTCGTTATCACCCTCAAGGAACCGCTCGCCATCTTCCCCAAGCTGATGGCCATGCCCGTGGCTTCGATTGTCCCTGACAATCCCCCGGGCGACTTCGGACAGAAGCCCATTGGCACTGGTCCCTGGAAGTTCGTCGAGTGGAAACACGACGATTACCTCCGCTTCGCCCGCAATCCCGACTATTTCGACGGTCCGCCCAAGGCCGACTCTCTCATGGCGCGCATCATCCCCGAGATGAGCACCGCCACCGCCGAGTTCGAGGCTGGCAACGTCGACGTGCTCACCGTGCCCGATGAGGCCGGCAAATCGTGGCAGGCGGATCCCGATAAGAACAAGCTCCTTCAATCCGCGCCGGCGCTCCGGTTCTGGTACGTCGCCATCAACACCACTCGTGGCCCGCTCAAGGATCCACGCGTCCGCCAGGCGCTGAACTACGCGGTCGATGTCAACACCATCCTCAGCGCGGTAATGGCGGGTCGCGGAGCCGTCGCCAACGGTGTCGCGCCAACCACCCTCGGCGGTGCCGACGCTAATCGCAAAGCGTACGGCCACGACGTTGCCAAGGCGAAGCAGCTGCTCTCGGAAGCCGGGCATCCGAACGGTATCGATGTCGACCTCTGGGCGGCCACCACTGACCAGTCACCAAGACTGTCACAGGCGATCCAGGCAAACCTCGCCGAAGCCGGAATCCGGGCCAAGATCATTCAGCGCGAGGCGTCCTCGGTTCGCGAAGCCGCGCGCAACGGACAGGCTGATCTCACTCTCAAGGAGTGGTGGGCCGATTACCCGGACGCCGAAAACTTTTTGTACCCGCTTCTGCACAGCAAGAACAAGGGCGCAGGCGGGAACGTCTCGTTCTATTCCAATCCGAAGTTCGACGCGCTCGTGGACCAGGCGCATCGCGAGCAGGACGAGGGGAAGCGCAACACCCTTTACTCCCAGGCCGACGCGCTCCAGTTCGCCGATGCTCCAATGATCTACCTGTTCTTCTACAAGGACATGTACGCCATCCAGCCGTGGCTGCATGGCTTCAAGGTTCCTGCTGTCTTCAGCGGCCAGCGCTGGACCGACGTGACGATCGGCAAGTAGATCGTGGTCGCGTTCATCGTCCGGAGACTTCTGCTCGCGATTCCGACGTTGTTCGGAGTCCTTGTGGTCACGTTCCTTCTGCTCAACGTCGCACCCGGTGATCCGGTGGAAGCGATGGTAGGCGAAAGGTCGGATCCGGCGACCATCGCCCGACTGAGGAAGGAGCTGCATCTCGATGAGCCGCTGCTCAATCAGTTCGGGCATTACGCCGGCGCCGTACTGCGCGGTGATTTTGGGAATTCGTACATCACCCAGCGTCCGATCATCCAGGACATCAGAGAGAGATTTCCGAAAACTCTCCTCCTCGCCGGCTCGGCGATGCTGCTCGCGTCCATTCTCGGCATCACACTCGGCGTGCTCAGCGCGCGTAATCCCGGCGGCTGGTTCGATCGGCTTGGGCTCGGTGTCGCCTATCTCGGGATTTCGTTTCCGGTTTATTGGGTGGGGTTGATCCTGATTCTGGTTTTCGCGGTGATTTTGCGACTCCTGCCGCCTTCTGGTTACGGCGGAATCAAGTATCTGATTCTGCCTGCGTTTGCGTTGGGATCCCGCTCGATTGCGTTCCTCGCCCGCGTCACCAGATCTGCGATGCTCGAGGTGCTGGGCGGCGACTACGTCCGAACCGCCCGCGCCAAAGGACTCAAGGAGCGCGTGGTGATCGTCCGTCACGCCCTCAGAAACGCGCTCATCCCCATCATCACCGTCCTCGGCCTCGACTTCGGCTACTATCTCACCGGCAGCATTCTCACCGAGACGATCTTCAGCTGGCCGGGACTCGGACGCTACGTAGTCAACGCCATTACCCGCCGCGATCTGCCGGCTATCCAGGGATCGGTTTTATTCCTTAGCGTTGTCTTCGTTTTGGTGAATCTTCTCACCGACCTCGCCTACGCCAAAGCGGACCCCCGCGTAGCATACTCCTGAGTTCGGCGATGACCAAAACCGAAAAGCCGACAGCTCATGCCGGGGACACTGCAGCCGCCCGACTCGAGTCCACGCTGCAGGATCGCATCGAGAGCATAGAGAAGGAGTCGGGTGCCAAGGCAGTCGCGGTCGCGCTCCACGACAGCGAGACCGATTTCGATTTGCACTACCACGCCGATCGCTGGTTCCACGCTGCCAGCACCATCAAGGTGCCGATACTGCTCGGTGTTTTCGCGGCGATCGATCGCGGCGAATTGCTGCCGCACTCCCGCGTGCACGTGCGCAATCGGTTTCTCAGCGTCGTTGAGAACGTTCCTTTCCGCGTCGAATCGGGCCGCGACTCGAACTCCGCCGTCCACAACGCCATTGGCAAGATGATGCGCGTCGACGAGCTCGCCTATCACATGATCACCACGTCGAGCAATCTCGCGACGAACCTGCTGATGGGGGTGATCGGCCCCGAATCGGTCAGCGAGACCCTGAAAAATCTGCATGTCGACGAAGGTATCGAGCTCAAGCGCGGTGTCGAAGACGAGCTCGCTTTCGAGAAGGGAATCAGCAACATGGTCACCGCCGACGGTCTGCTGAAAATCCTCGTCATGCTCGCCGAGGGAAAGGCCTTCTCGCCGGCACTGTCGCGCAGGATGATGGACATCCTGCATGGGCAGGAATTCAATCAGGGGATTCCCGCGCGACTGCCGAAAGGAACGCGGGTGGCGCACAAGACTGGCGAGATCTCCACCGTCGCCCACGATGCCGGCGTGGTCTATCTGCCGAAGAGGAAGCCCTACTCGCTTGTGATCCTGACGGAATGGGACCAGGGCGCAACCGGACGTTCCCGTACCATCGCGTCGATCTCCCATGCGATATACGAAGCCCTGACGGCACCCTTGATGAAGGATGAATGACAGCATCCACGCCGACAAGGAACCGAATGGCTGAAGCGCCGAACTTCCCGCTTCGGGTGGTGGACGGGCTGACTTTGCCGCCGGAATACAGGAAAGCCCTGAAACCCGGGGAGGAATGGAAGGACGCGGCCGGCGTTTCCCGCCAGCTGCCCCGGTACTTCTATGAGGTTCCCTCATGGGATACGGCCATGAAAATCGAGTTAGCCACCCATTTCCTGCTCTGGGAATTCATTCAGGTTGACGTAAGGGAGGCCCCCGCCCTGCGCACTTTTCCCCGGTACGTTCCGTGCGCTATAACTCTGCTTGCAGTGTGTCTGGAGCGGTTCCGGGAAGCGGTGGGCACGTTTGTCCATATCTCAGCCAACGGGGGCTATCGTTCGCCCTCACATCGCTTTTCCAGAAACGCGACTCCGCACGCCTGGGGGACGGCCGCCAACATCTTCAGGATTGGCGACACGTACCTCGACAATCGAAACGCGATCGAGCGGTTCAGCCTGATCGCCAGAGAGACGCTTCCGGGCATCTGGACACGCCCCTATGGCACGCCGACTGGATACGCAGAAGACCACCTTCACCTCGACCTCGGCTATGTCCTGTCGGTGCCGCGCGACGTGAATAATTGACCAATTCGTTTCCGAAAAGAGTCAGAAGAATAGAGAAGCTTGGGTAGAAAAAAGCATGGCGCAGCTAAAGAAAAAGAAAGGACCTGAAAACAAATCGACGACGCATGAGAGTATCCAGCTCGCGGCGATCGGCATGGAAGCCGAATTCGCCGTGATCATGGACGGCGTGCAGGTTAAGCCCGAGGATACGTTCGGCAGTCCGCGCAGATTCATTCGCGAGAAGATGATGCACCGCAAGGGCCGGTCGTATCATCTGCCGACGGGGGGAGCCGTGTATTTCGACACGGGCGTGATCGAGGTCGCGACTCCGGTCATCGAGATCGAGCGCGGTTGCGCCGCCCGCGCGGGTCGCTCGCTTTGGGAAGCGATTCTGTTCGTTCGGCAGGAGCTTGATGCGTGGGAGCAGGCGCACGACTCCGACGTTCAGCTCGCCGGATTCAGCACGCACTACAACATCTCCTTCGAGCTGCCGAAACACGAGCAGGGCGCAACGCGCACCGTGGAGCAGCTGGCGTATCTGCTGTCGCACATCCTTCCGGTGCCCGTGATGCTGCTGGCCGCCAACCGGCGGTCGACTGGCATCGGCGTTCGCCCCCGCGGCGACCGGATAGAGATCACCGCCGACTTCACGCCCGACGCGCCTCTGATGATCGCCACCGCGACGATCATAGTCGGCATCGTGCGTGAGGTGATGCGTTGGCCGAGTTACGAGATCTCCGTTCTCGACGACACCGACATCCCGGTGATTCGTGGATTCCGTCCCATGCCGCATACGACGCGCAAAGGATGGCTGGCGCGCTTCGACTGCTTCCCGGACAATCCGTTCATCGCCGACATCGACCGCGACAGGTGGCCTACAACCGACGGACGCTTCATGTCGCTGCGCGAGATGGCCGGAATGATCACGAAACACTTCTGGCCCTACATCCGTCGCTATTCGGATCCTTTCACGCTCCGGTTGATTGGGTCGGTGATGAAAGGGCGCGCTCCGTCCCTCCTCGATCTGGATGATCGTCCCGCTGGCTACGAGGACGTCGGGCGTCTTTGCACCTGGGACAATCTCTTCCCCGAGCGCGTGTTGCCGCGTTCGCAGTACGAGCGCGTTCTGATCCGCGCCATCAACGGCGACAAGCTTCACATGGATGGCGACTGGTACACGCCGACCGGGATGCGCGGATGGTCGCGCGTGGTTTTCCGTCGCAAAGCCGACAACTCGCGCCACATTTTCTCGCTCGATTATCTGCTGGACCATCTTCGAGAGTGGGAGCGGCCGTACAGGACCGCGAAGCGGGAAGGCGGACGCGGGAAGCGGGGTGAAGCGAGGCACAGGACCAAAGCAGCTGGAAACGGAGCAAGCTGAACGCACCTCCCCCCGGTTCTCAGTTTATCTTCCCGCATCCCGCATCCCGCATCCCGCATCCCCCATCCCGCATCCCGCTTAAGATTCACCGTCTCCTCTCACATCACTCGCTCTGACCACTCACATCGCCCTTCTCCGCGGCATCAATGTCGGCGGGCACCGGCAAATCGGCATGACCGATCTGCGGAACTTCGTGACCCAGCTGGGCATGGGCGACGCGCGATCGCTGCTACAGAGCGGCAACCTGGTTTTCGAGAGCAGCGTGCGCACCGGCGCCGAGCTCGAGCGGTTCCTCGAGACGGAAGCGATGGAACGCCTCTCACTGGAAGTGGACTTTGTGGTCCGCACCCCCGACGAATGGAAAAGCATCATCCGCCAGAATCCTTTTCGTAAGGAAGCCGAGCGCGATCCGAAGCAGGTGGTGGTGATGTTCCTCAAAGCCGAGCCCGACGTCGCCGACCTCGTCGCGCTTCAAGCCGACATCCGCGGCGGTGAAGTCGTCAAGGCCAAGGGCAAGCAAGCCTACATTTTCTACCCGGACGGAATCGGCCGCTCGAAGCTGACGCCGGCGGTCCTCGAGAAGCGGCTTGGTCGCGGAACAGGACGCAACTGGAGCACCGTGCTCAAACTCGGTGTAATGGCCAGGACGGGATCGACCAAGCTGACTCCCATGGCGCCACGCAAAAGCATTTAACGATGTGGCCTTAGCTTTTGCTCCGCCCTAGCTCGTCGAGAAGTTTCTGGTGTATCCCGCCGAACCCGCCATTCGACATAATCAGGACGACATCTCGCTCTTTCAGCCTCGGCCCCAAATCCGCGACGATCGAGTCGGCATCCTTGAGCTCCTTCGCTCCCTTCCCGCTCCCCGCCAAATCGCGAATCAATTCCTGTAGATCGAGCGCCGTCTCCGCCGTATAGCGATCCGGCCGGTACAGCGAAGCAAACACGATCTCGTCCGCTCCGCCGAATGCTCGCGCGTAGTCATCCTGGAATTCCTTCCGCTGCGCCGTATAGCTGCGCGGCTCATAGACCGCCACGATCCTCCGTCCCTTGTACTTCTGCCTGATGGCGTCGATCGTCTCGCGAATTGCGGTCGGGTGGTGCGCGAAATCGTCGATGACCGTCACGCCCCTCACCTCTCCGCGCACCTCCATTCTGCGCTTCACGCTCTTGAACGTTCGAAGACCCTCGCGGACGCCGTCGCGATCTGCGCTGACCGATTCCGCGGCAGCGATCACGGCCAGCACGTTCCGCACACTGAACGCTCCCGCCAGCGGCGTGTCGATCTTCCCCCACTCCTCGTCCGACCGAAACGCTCGGAATCGCGTCCCCTTTTCGTCAAACTCCACATCGCGCGCGTTCCAGTGCGGTTGATTCGCCGGCGTCTTTAGTTCCTCGCCGAAGCCGAATGATTCCACCGGCGCCGGAGACCGGGCGGCCAGCTCGCGCACAATGGGCGAGTCCCATCCCGCCACTACGACTCCGTTCTTCGGCACGAGATTGATGAACCGCGCAAAGGCGAACTTGTACGCCTCTTCGTCCCGATAAATGTCTGCGTGGTCGAACTCGATGTTGTTGACGATCGCCGTGTCCGGCAGGTAGTGCCACATCTTCGGACCCTTGTCGAAGTACGCCGTGTCGTATTCGTCGGCTTCGATCACGAAGTACTTCGAGTCGGTCAGCCGGAATGACGATCCGAAGTTCTCTGCCACTCCTCCAATGAGAAAGCTCGGCTTGAGACCCGCCGACTCCAGCACCCACGCCAGCAGCGAGGTGGTCGTCGTCTTCCCGTGAGTGCCCGCCACCGCCAGTGAATGGTGACCCCAGATGAACTCTTCCTTTATCGTCGCCGCAGCGGAGGTGTAGCGAAGCTTCCGGACCAGCACCTCTTCCAGCTCCGGATTCCCGCGCGAAACAACGTTCCCCACCACCACAACGTCTAATCCCGATGGAAGATTTTCCGCCCGATATCCTTCGCTGTAAGAGATGCCCATCGAGCGTAGCTCGGTCGACATCGGCGGATACACGTTCTCATCAGAGCCTGTGACGGTATGCCCCGCTGCCTTGAGCAGTCCCGCAAGCGACGCCATCGCCGTGCCGCCGATTCCAATCAAATGGTAGTGAAGAGGTTTTCTGCTTCGCTGGTCCGGGTTTCGCGCCATTCGCCCTCGTCGTCTTTCGATCGTATTTGGTGTACTGAATGTACAGTGACCTGCTATTGATCCTGGATCCCACGGCGAAACGCATCCGCGTCACTCGCCGTAAGGTTGAAACACCCTAACGAGATTCATGCCGCAATCCGCCAATAGATTCTGGACGATCTTCCTCACCACCGTGCTGGCGGACGTCACCACCAAGCGATTCGCCGTCAGCGAATTTTCACCGCCCTACGTTCCGCACAACGTCCTCGATGACGTCGTGCGCTTCACCCTCGCCTACAATCCCGAAGGCGCCATGAGCTTCTCCCTTGGCCCTTCATCGCGGTGGTGGTTTGTCCTCCTGTCGATCGGCACGCTCTTCGTCCTCGCCTACATGTACCGTGCAACCCCACGTCACGACCGGGTCCAGATCGCCTCGATTGCCCTGATTTGCGGCGGCGCGGTGGGCAATCTGCTCGATCGGCTTCGCTCCGCGCGCGGCGTCGTCGATTTCATCGATATCGGCGTAGGGTCGCATCGCTTCTGGACTTTCA
>DATBXT010000027.1:0-3065 GCA_036514115.1 Gemmatimonadaceae bacterium | reverse complement strand
CATCGCTTCGGTACAACATTCGTGTTTGCGCTCGCGATTGCCGCGCCGCAGATACTCCACGCACAACGGAACGCCGCGCCCGAGGTACTCTTTCGACTCGACGACATCGGGATGAACCACTCGGTGAATCTCGCCCTCGAGCAGGTAGCGAAGACCGGGATGCCATTCTCAGCGACGATCCTGTTCGCATGTCCGTGGTATCAGGAAGCAGTCGAGATCCTGAAGAAATATCCACACGTTACTGTCGGCGTCCACCTCGCTCTCAATTCCGAGTGGCGCGGTTACCGCTGGGGCCCGGTACTTGGCAAAGGCGGCGTGCCGTCGCTCGTCGACAGCGCCGGCTATTTTCTGCCCTCGACAAGGGCTTTCCTGGCGAATAAGTACGACCTCGGCGAAGTCGAGCGCGAGCTCAGCGCGCAGGTGGAGCGCGCTCTGCAGTCGGGTCTCAAGATCACCTTCATCGACGCCCACATGGGGATGGCGTGGGCGACCCCGCAGCTGCGCGAGGTCATGGAGCGCGTGGCGAAGAAATACGGCCTCGGAATCTCGACTTACTTCGGCGAGTCGTACTACACCATCTGGGGTGTCGCACCCACGTCGAAAACGTCCGCGCTGCTGGAGCACCTGGCGAAAGCGCCGCGGGATTCCGTGACGCTCGTCGAAGTTCACGTCGCCGAGCGCACGCCGGAGATGGATGCCATCTACGACATGAACGCGCCGGAGCAGAACACCGCCGACGCCGGCGTTGCCGCGCATCGGAATGCAGAGCTGCACACGATGCTTTCGCCGGAGCTCGCGGAGCTCGTACGTTCGGGCAGGATCCGACTGGTTACCTACCAGCAGATGGTTCAGCGCACCGGCTTGTCAGGCATGAAGCGGCCGGCAAATACTGACAACCCCTAGAGCCGCAGCAAATCCGGTGGGACTCACGTAAACGAGACAGTCGCCGGTGGGGGGAAAGCGTTTGGCTACAACGGACTCGTGAATCCCGTGTCGCACAATTTTTGCCCTTCTCGGGCCCTTTAAAAGGGTCTCGTTCTTACATGGTCATTAGTGGTTCCGCCTCTCCGGAGGAACCTCGCAGTCCCGGTTTGCCTGGAGCATCCTCGACTCGCGGGATTGCCGACGAACAATACCGTCTCATAGTCCAGAGTATCAGGGACTATGCGGTCTTCATGCTCGACCCCGAAGGCCACATCCTGAGCTGGAATGAAGGCGCCAGACTCATCAAGGGATATACAGCGCCCGAAGTGATCGGCCGCTCTTTCGAGATTTTCTATCCGAAGGAGGCAGTTGCCATTGGGTTCCCGAAGCGAGAGCTGAAGGAGGCCGCGCAAGTCGGCCGCTTTGAGGACGAAGGCTGGAGAATTCGCAAGGACGGCTCGCGCTTCTGGGCGAACGTCGTCATCACTGCGCTCCGGAATCACCAGGGAACTCTGGTGGGATTTGCGAAGGTTACTCGCGATCTGACCTCACGTCGTGATGCCGAGGAGCAGGCGCGTCAGCTCGTCGCGGAGCAAGCCGCGCGCGCCGAAGCGGCGCGCCGAAACGCGGAGCTGGAGAAGCTCAATTCGCAGCTGGAAGACGCGCTCGCACTTGCCGAACGCTCCACGCGAGTGCGCGACGAGGTGCTCGCCGTCGTCGCGCACGATTTGCGGAATCCCGTGCACACGATCGTTGGAGCTGCGGGAGTTGTCGAAGTAGTGCCTGATGGTGAAGCCCGTGTGCGTCACGTTCAGATGATCCAGCGGGCAGCGCGCACGATGGAGCGACTGATCAGCGATTTGCTCGACGTCGCCAGTATCGAAAGCGGAACATTGAGCCTGCGGATTGCTCCGATGGAATTAAGGGCGCTTGTCTCCGAGGTCGTGGAGCAGCAGGGGCCTCTGGCTCGCGAGCGGAACATTACGATGACGTCTGAGCTCGAGCCCGGACCTTTCGTGGTAATGGGAGACCGCGATCGTCTGGGTCAGGTCCTTTCCAATCTGATCGGCAACGCCATAAAGTTCACCCCGGCAGAGGGCACGGTGCGCGTTCGCCTCGGCCAAAAGCCCGATGAAGTGATCGTGTCGGTGATCGACACCGGAGTTGGCATCAGCCCTTCTGACCTCCCGCACGTGTTCGACCGGTTCTGGCGCGCGCGCGAAACCACAGCGAAAGGTGCGGGCCTGGGACTTTCTATCGCCTGCGGTATTATCGACGCACACGGCGGCCATATCTGGGCGGAAAGCGAGCTCGGCGTCGGCACGACCATGAGCTTCTCCCTGCCGCTGTCCTCGGGTTCATAGTAGTCGCGCGTCCAGCGCGCGAAGCCATATTTTAACGGCGACTTCTACGCCGGTTCCGAACAAACCGAGGATAGTTTCTTGAACAAAGCCGCAGGCATACGCGTGAGCTCTCTCGCATTGGTCGTCGCAGCTGTCGCTGCGATCCCATCGATTGCTGCGGGCCAGGCGCGCGCCCGACCGACCGCGCCGACGACGAGCACGCTGCTCGTTCCCGACCGCGTGTGGGACGGCGTCGAGGACGCGCCGCATTCCGGCTGGTCGGTGCTCGTCACCGGCAACAAGATCATTGCCGCGGGACCTCGCGCTCAGGTCAGCGCGCCGAGTGGTGCGACGACGATCGACCTCCCGGGCACGACGCTGATGCCGGGACTGATCGACGCGCATTCACATGTGCTGCTGCACCCCTATAACGAAAGTTCATGGAACGATCAGGTGCTCCACGAATCGCTGGCGCTGCGCACCGCGCGCGCGGTGAATCACCTGAAAGCGACATTGCTGGCCGGCTTCACCACCCTGCGCGACCTTGGCACCGAGGGAGCCGGGTATGCCGACGTCGGACTCAAGCAGGCGATCAATCAGGGGATCATCCCTGGGCCGCGACTGTTGGCGTCGACGCGTGCGATCGTTGCAACTGGCGCGTACGGTCCGGCGGGCTTCACTCCCGAGTATCAGAGCGACATCCCGCAGGGCGGACAGGAAGCGAGCGGGCTGGACCAGATGGCGCAGGTGGTGCGCGATCAGATCAAGCACGGCGCGGATTGGGTGAAGATCTACGCC
>DATBXT010000026.1:0-5027 GCA_036514115.1 Gemmatimonadaceae bacterium | reverse complement strand
CGAACTCAATGCAGGGATCTATGGAGAGGGCTACATCGATCGCAGGCATCCCCACACGTACTTGCACGAGCTGATTCTCTCATCGACGAAGATCCTTGACGCCGAAAATCTGGGCGGCGTCTCCGTAACCGTCGGCAAAGGATTCGCGCCATTTGGCACCGATGATCCGATGTCACGTCCGTTCGAGAAGTATCCCATCAATCACCACCTATCCCAGATTCCTGAGCGCATGCTAGCCATTGGCGCGGTCCGGGCGCGCGCGCTGATCTTCGAGCTGGGAGCGTTCAACGGAGACGAGCCCACTGGTCCGGGCGACACGCCAAACCGTGACCGCTACTGGGATTCGTGGTCGGGGCGCGTGAGCTACCTGCCGTGGCCGCAAGGCGAGATTCAGACGAGCTACGCCCGCGTGAGATCCCCGGAGAATCCGGATGGTGGGGGCGCGGACCAGCGGAAGCAAAGCGCGTCGATTCGTCTCGAAGATCTCCAGCACACCGGGTACGCACTGATCGAGTGGTCGCGTACCGGTGAATACTCGGGCTCGATCCGCTCGTTCACTTTCACGTCGGTGCTCGCCGAAACATGGGCGAAGTACGATCGCGTGAACGGCGCCCTGCGGATCGAGTTTACCGAGCGGCCGGACGAACAGCGCCTCACGGATGAATTCAGAACCAGCGTGCCGCCCACTGACCTGAGCATCGCCGGCCGCTCGCGATGGAGGGTCATCACGGCGCGGTTTGGCGGCTCCCTTGTCGATGCACGACACTTCCTCGCGGAGCCTTTCGTCGAGGTGGCGCGAGCCGATGCCAGCCCTACCTTGCAGCCAACCGGGTTCGATCCGCGCCAGTTTTACGGGTCAAGCCGCATCTGGAGTGTCTCCATAGGGGCCAAGCTCGCGTTCAACATGTCCCACATGCGAATGGGGCGATACGGTATCGCGGCTTCACGACGAGCTACTGCCGGAATGCCGGCTATGAACATGGAAGGGATGTGACACGAAGAGCTTTCATCCTCGCAGCCGCAATTCCTCTGCTTGCCTGCGGATCTGATCAGACAGTCAGCCCGCCCGGCGCTGAAGGAAGTCTGGGGATAATCGGAAGGGGTGCGGTCACGGAGCGCTACACGGGCGAGCTCAACGTTCGCGGCAACTACGCCTATACGACCACATGGGGATTCCGCCAGAGCTTTGGCAATGCAGTCAAAATCTGGAACGTCGCTGGTAGTAACCCGCAGCTCGTGGATTCGCTGATCGTGGATTTCGCGAGCACACTCGGTGACGTGCAGGTGACTGACGACGGGCAGCTGTTGGTGGTAGCAACGGAGTTCGGCGGGGGATCGATCATGGTCTACAGCCTTGCCGATCCGGCAAAACCGCAGTTCGTCACGCGGTACACGAGTCCCGAGACCGATCCGGGCGTGCATACCGCCGAGGTGCAGCGGGTGAACGGGAAGCTGTACGCATTCCTTTGCATCGATCCCAGCAGCGCATCACCCGCGCGTCTCGTAATCGTCGATCTGTCGACGCCCGCCTCACCGCAGCAGGTTTTCTCCGCGGCGATGGGAAGTCCCTACGTTCACGACGTCTACGTACGCGATGGAATCCTCATCACCGCGCTTTGGAACCAGGGTATAACGATCTGGGACATCGGCGGGGCTGGACGAGGCGGCACGGTCTCGAATCCAGTTCAGCTGGGAAATATCGTGACCGTCGGAGGAAAAGCGCATAACGTCTGGTGGTACCACAGCGCCACAGGCGAGAAGCGCTATGCTTTTGTCGGCGAAGAAGGCCCGGGCTCGATCGGCTTCAGCGCGAGTGGAGACATCCACGTAGTCGACATCAGCAACATGGCGGCACCGCGCGAGGTGGCATTCTATCATGTCGACGGCGCGGGAACCCACAACTTTTCCGTAGACGAGACGCGCGCGATTCTTTACGCCGCCTACTACAATGGCGGTGTGCGCGCGCTGGACATCAGCGGCGATCTCTCAACATGCGACGCGGCGAGCAAAAGCTCTGACGGACGCTGCGACCTCGGCAAAATGGGACGTGAGGTTGCCAGCGGCCCAAATGGCGCCGGGTCGGTTTACATCTGGGGCGTTCAGCTTGCGGGCGGCTTCGTCTACGCCTCAGACATGCTCAACGGTATCTGGAAGCTTGCCACGGTGCCCTAGGGGCTGAAACACACCTCCATTCAAACCGTAGGGAAGTAGTCGTTGTCTAACAGGGCACATCCGAAATGGAGCCAGTAATGAAGCGTAAGTTTCGTGGGGCGGCGTTCGCGGCGGCCCCTTTTCTCATCGCAACCCCAGCTTACGCCCAGGGTGGCGGATTTTCGGCACCGAGGAACGCGGTAGTGGATGCGGGCGGGGCGAAATCCGTCGAAGTCGACGCTGCTGCCGGCAGTCTCCGCGTCGAAGGCAAGGCCGGACTGCGGCAGGTGCAGGTCACCGGCACCGCCCGGGCCTCTTCCCAGCAGATTCTCAGTCAGATCAGACTGATAGCGGAGCGGCGCGGGGACCTGGTTTATATCAAGGCCGACATCCCGGATCAGGACTACCGGGGCGGCGAGGACTACAACGCGGGTCTGGACCTGGTGATCGAAGTTCCTCAGGGGATCAACGCTGAGATTTCCGACGGGAGCGGCGACGCAAAGATCTACAATGTGGGCGCGCTCGAAGCCACGGACGGCTCGGGTGATTTCCTGGTTGAAGGTGCCGCTGGCTCGGTTCGGGTCACCGACGGCTCGGGCAACCTCACGATAGAGAACGTGACCGGCGATGTACGGGTTAGCGACGGGTCAGGAGATGTAAAGGTTCGCAACGTGTCGGGATCGTTCATAGTCGAGAGCGACGGCTCGGGTGGCCTCTACGCGACGGACGTGCGAGGCTCGGTCGTCATCGAGAGCGATGGTTCCGGGAACATCGACGTCAACAAGGTCGGCAAGGATTTCACGGTCAATTCGAAGGGCAGCGGCACCATCGATTACGACTCGGTTACCGGGCGCGTCGACATTCCCGAGCGTCATCGCGACCGGCGGTATCGGAGCGGCGAAGACCGGTAGGGCCTGAAGCTGGCCGCTCCAGCACCCAAGATTTTCCTCGCGAACTCGCGTTCGAGATTGTAGCATCGTCCGACAAGAACTCGTGATCTCATGACCGCTTCCGTAGCAGACAGGCCAGTAGTCGCGGAGCGCGCGAGGTTGGGCGCGTGGGCGATTCCGTGGCCTCTTTACGCTGTTGTCCTTGCCTCGACGTGCATCGTCGTTGGTCTCATCTGGGATGTCTCGTGGCATCGCACCGTGGGCCGCGACACGTTCTGGACTCTGGCGCACGTGCTCGAGCAGCTGGCCGCCGTGATCGCTGGCCTCACCTGTGGTTACCTCGTGCTCAAGAGCACTTTCGCGGGAACGCCGGACGAGCGGGCGACGTCGGTGCGGTTCTGGCACTTCTTCTATGGTCCGCTCGGCGCGTGGGTGTGCATTTGGGGCACGCTGATGATGATCACCTCGGCGCCCCTCGATAATTGGTGGCACAACGCATACGGGCTGGACGTGAAGATCATCAGCCCGCCGCACATGGTGCTCGCCTGGGGGATGATCGCCATTCAGATCGGCGCGATGCTGATGGCGCTGAGCGCCCAGAACCGCGCGCCGGCGGAGGATCAGCGCCTTTACAGCATGATGCACGCGTATGCCGCGGCCATTCTGGTCACGATGGTGGCGACCGTGATCCAGGAGGACGCCAGCGTCGGCAACCACATGCACGGCTCCAAGTTCTACCAGATAACAGCGTGGGTGATTCCGCTATTTCTGATCGGCCTCTCCCGAGCGTCACGGCTGCGGTGGCCTGCAACCACGATTACCGCGATCTACTCGGCGATCACACTGGCCATGAGCTGGATATTGCAGCTGTTTCCCGCGACGCCGAAGCTCGCGCCGATTTACAACGCGGTCACGCACATGGTGCCGCCCGCATTTCCGCTGTTGATCATCGTGCCCGCGGTTGCAGTGGACCTGCTGATGAGGAAGTTCGGCCCCGGTCGCGATTGGAAGCTTGCCGCCGTCATCGGCGTGACGTGGGTCACCGTGATGGTCGCGGTGCACTGGTTCTGGGCGGACTTCCTGCTCTCACCGGCGGCGCGGAATTTCTTTATCGGCGCGGATCAATGGTCTTACACCGACCGCCTGGGCGACTGGCGATACAGGTTCTGGACGCTCGATGTGGATGCGACCGGGAAGTGGAATCCGCTTGCATTTGCGAAGGGCATCGTAATCGCCATGCTTCTCGGAGTGGTATCGTCGCGCATCAGTCTCGCGCTTGGATCGGCGATGGCGAAGGTGAAGCGGTGAGGCTTCTCGGCGCAGTCATGTCCGTCACGGCGATCGTAGCTGTGACCTCTGCACACATTGGAAGTCCCGACGCCTGGTACGAAGGCGCCGTCGGGCCGTACCACGCGATCGTACAGGTGGCAACGCCAGGGGTCGTTCCAGGTGTGGCGACTGTGTACGTCAGGCTACGCGACCCGAAGGGCGTTCCCGCGACGGGCGTCGACGTGACGATCCAGGCCAACCGCTACGACGCTCTCGCCACGTCACCGCCGCCGGAAATTGCGGCTCCGGTTGCCACCGAACCAGGACTCTATTCCGGTCAGCTCTGGGTGATGGCCGGCGGCTCCAATGGCGTGACGGTAAACGCGCACGGAGGGCTCGGCGACGGCAGGGCAGTGATTCCAGTCGTCGTCGTGGCAAATCGCCGGCTCGACCTCGATCCGCGACTGGGGGCCGCTCTCACGGCCGTTGGACTGTTCCTCTTTATCGGCCTCGTGACTATCGTCGGCGCGGCAGTGCGCGAGAGCTCGCTCCCGCCCGGCTCGGTGCCCGATGCGAGGCAACGGTGGAAGGCCCGGACGGCGATGGCCGTCTGCACGGCAATCGTCGCGCTCGCTCTGTTCGGAGGCTCCAGATGGTGGAACGCCGAGGACCGAAATTTCCGAAGCAGCATCTACAAGCCGTTGAGTGCGACGGCCA
>DATBXT010000025.1:0-3752 GCA_036514115.1 Gemmatimonadaceae bacterium | reverse complement strand
AAAGCCATGCCCGAGGAGGCCGAAGTCGTTGCCGTCGCGTCTCCCACACCCGGTAACGCTGAGGCGTTCGCCCGCCGCCACGGCATCTCGGGTTTCCACTCCGATTATCGCGACCTGCTCAAGGATCCAAAGGTCGAGATGGTTTCCATCACCGCGCCCAACCGCCTGCACGCGCAGATGACCATCGACGCGGCTCGGGCTGGAAAGCACGTCGTCTGCGAGAAGCCTTTGTGCGTCACGCTCGAGGAGGCGGACGCCATGATCGACGCCTGCGCCAAAGCCGGCGTGCTGCTGCTCTACGCTGAGGAACTGTTCTTCGCCCCGAAATACGTGAAGGCGAAGCAGATGGCCGACGAAGGCGCGTTCGGTCGCGTCCATCTCGTCAAACAAGGCGAGAAGCATTCGGGACCACACTCGGATTGGTTCTGGGACGTCAACCAGTCCGGCGGTGGCGCGCTCATGGACCTCGGCTGCCACGGCATCGCTTTCTGCTGGTGGTTCCTCGGCAAGCAACGGGTGAAAAGCGTCTACTCGCAGCTCTCCACCCAGGTGAATCAGGCGCGCACTCAGGGCGACGACGAGGCGATAACCATCATCGAATTCGAGAACGGCGCGCTCGGAATGGTGGAGAGCAGCTGGAATCGCCCCGGTGGAATGGACGACACCATCGAGGTCTTCGGCGACAAGGGACAGACCTACGCCGACATGCTGATGGGAAACGCGCTCCCGACTTACTCGGAAGTCGGTTTCGGATACGCGGTCGAGAAGGCGTCATCGACGAAGGGCTGGACGTATCCGGTGTTCGAGGAACACTGGAATTATGGATTTCCGCAGGAGATGCGTCACTTCGCGCGCTGCGTGCGCGGTAAGGAGACCCCGATCTCCGACGGTGAGACGGGACGGGTGGTGATGGAAGTTCTCTACGCAGCGTATGCGTCAGCCGGGCTCGGTCGCAAAATCGCCCTGCCCTTCCACCCGAAAGGAGTCGCGAAGCCCATCGATCTCTGGAAAAAGCCGGAGCTCGCCAAGGCCGCACTCTGATGCGCCTCGCGGGCGCCGTCGACATCGGAGCGACGAACACCAAGATCGGAGTTGTGGGCGAGGACGGGCGGATCATTCGACGCGCGACCGTATCGACCAAGGCTGGCGCACATCAGCCGGAGCTGCTGATCGATGCGATTGCCGCCGAGCTCAAGCCGATGCTCGATGCGATGAGCGACGAACGGAATCAGGTGGCGGCGCTTGGCGTGGCCATCGCCGGATTTCTCGATCGCGAGCACACCATGATGATCGCCAACGCCAATCTTGTCGCCCTTTGCGACTTCCCGCTGCGCCGCGCGTTCGAGGAGCGGTTCGAGCTGCCGTGTCACCTGGAAGTCGATTCCAACGCGTCGACAGTCGCCGACTATAGGTATGGCAAAGGCCGGGGAGCAACGCGTCTGCTCGGGATGACGGTTGGGACGGGCGTCGGCGGCGGAGTGATCATCGGCGGAAGACTGATTCGGTTCACGGGTGAGTGCGTGGGTGATCCCGGGCATGTGATCGTCACACCGAACGGGCGTCAGTGCACCTGTGGTGCGAAGGGATGCCTCGAGGCAGAGATCTGCTCGGCGGCGGTGGCGGAGCGCGCGGGCAGACGCACGGCAGCCGAGGTGATTGTAGCCGCGAAGAAGGGGGAGCAATTCGCAATCGACGCGTTCGCGGAGACCGGGCATCTGCTTGGACTTGGCCTGGCGTCGCTCTCGCCGATTTTTGCGCCTGACATCATAGTAGTCGGCGGAGGTGTTGCCTCGGTCGGTGATATTCTCCTCGAGCCGACGCGTGCCAGCTACGCCGAGCAGGCGGGAGACGAGTTTCGCGGAAAGACCAGCATCGTCGGATCCGCGTTCGATGGCTGGGAAGGAATCGTGGGCGCGGGAAGTCTGGCGCTTTCGCCCCTCGAATAGGATCTAGCGACATGGGTCTTTCCGAGGCACTGCTGCGTCGCCCCCGCAGGCGCGAGATAGCGTTGGTGCTTGGGATTCCAACGACGTTGTTCCTGGCGTCGTCGATCAGCTGGCAATTACGGCGGCCTGGTACGGGCGGGGTGCTGTTTACCGACGGCAGAATCCTGGCGACGCTCCTCATTGAAGCGGCGATCGCCGCTGTGATGCTTTTCTATCTGTCGCGTCGAGGATGGAAGCCGATGGAGGTCGCCGGTACGCCCGAGCCGCACGATGTGTTGCGCGGGCTGGGTCTCTGGTTCGGCGTGATCACCAGCTACGCCGTCGTATTCATCGGACTGCATTTTCTGCTTCCCGATTTTGTGCGGCCGCTGGAGAAGCCGCAGTTCACCGGATCCATCTCGGCGCCCGTGATTCTCGCCGCCGCGCTGATCAATCCATTGTTCGAGGAATTCCTGTGGCTCGGCTACGCAATTCCGGCGCTCGGAAACCGATTCGGGTTGCGGACCGCGGTGGTGGTGAGCGTTCTGCTCCGAGTGCTGGTGCACGTCTATCAGGGTCGGATGGCCCTCATCGCCATTCTGCCTTTGGGCGCGGTGCTGACGTGGTACTACGTGCGCACCAAGCGGTTGTGGCCGGTGGTGGTCGCGCACATCGTCGTTGATGCGCTGGCGTTGTCGAGTCTGATGTCGACCACTTGAAAGTGAAGTGAAGACCCCGGTAGTTGTGTTCGAATCGCCTGATTCGATTGGGGAGCATCTCGCGGCGCGATTGCTCGAACGATTCAGCGAAGCCCGAGATGCCGGGCTGCGCTTTCTCCTGGGATGTCCGACGGGTCGAACACCGCGACCGGTGTACGACTCGATCGCCCGGCGGTTATCCGAAACCGGGCAGGACATGAGCCACGTCGTGCTGGTGATGATGGATGAGTATCTCCAGCGAAGCGGCGCCACGTTCGAATACGCCTCCGCCGACGCGCCGTGGTCCTGTCACAACTTTGTCCGGCGAGAGATTGTGAATCGTTGGAACCAGGATTTGCCGACCGAGCGTCGTGTTCGTGAAGATTCGGTGTGGTTTCCCAATCCGGCCGACCCCGCGGCGTACGATAAGAGAATCACTGATGCGGGTGGAATCGACTTCTTCCTTCTCGCTTCGGGAGCGAGTGACGGCCATGTGGCGTTCAATCCGCCTGGGAGCCCGCGTGAGAGCAGGACGCGGATCATCGAGCTGCCTGAATCGACGCGGCGGGACAATCTCCAGACCTTCCCTGCTTTCGAAACGCTGGACGCGGTGCCGACTCACGGTATCAGTGTGGGGATCGCGACCATCGCCGCGGCGAAGGAGGCGGTGATGCTGCTCTGGGGAAGGAGCAAAGCGGAGTCACTGCGGCGAATCGAGGCCACGGATCGCTACGACTCGAATTGGCCGGCGACCGTGATCTATGCGTGCGCGCGCGGGGAGATCCTGGCCGATCGGGATGCCGCGGAGGCTATCGAGAAACGATGATCTCCGCCGGTCGAACAACCGCTTTCAGCGGAAATACAACGTAGGAATATTATGCATCAGTTCTTGCAGCCTAATTCCGAGCACGATTGTGTGTGCCGAAGGGGCAAGTGTCGCCCCGCCTTGGGCTTTGCGGCCCGGCGCGCAATTCTTAGAATTGGCAAAGGCTGCGAGGCTCGCGGCCTTTCAACTTCTGTTGCAACCCAATAGGCGTTAGGCGACGCCCCACACTGGTGCTGCGCCAAGGCTTTCACGGGTAACGCGGGAGGTGAGGTGATCCTGACCTATCTTTCGTCGCTAGCGATC
>DATBXT010000024.1:0-15649 GCA_036514115.1 Gemmatimonadaceae bacterium | reverse complement strand
CACAACCTGATCATCGACAAATCGGGCAGGGTCTGGTTCTCTGGCAATCGCAACGGCCGCATTGGCCGGCTCGATCCTGTCACTGGTAAGACAACCGTATTCCGGATGCCCGACCCGTCGGCTCAGGATCCCCACACCATGACCTTTGACCGAAGCGGCAACATGTGGTTCACTGCCCAGTTCTCGAACTTCGTCGGGCACCTGGATGCCGCATCGGGGAAGGTGCGGCTGATGAAGCCTCCGACCCGCGAGGCGCGTCCTTATGGAATTGTCGTCGATCCGAGCGGCCGCCCGTGGTTCGATGAGTTCGGCGCCAACAAGCTGGCGACCATCGACCCGAAGACGATGGCGATCAGGGAATACACGCTCCCTAACGACCGGACCCGGCCAAGACGCATCGCAGTCACGTCGGATGGAGTTCTCTGGTACGGCGACTACACCCGCGGCATGCTGGGAAGACTCGATCCGCGATCCGGAGCCGTCCGCGAATTTCCGCTGCCGGCGGCTGCGCAGTCGCTTCCGTACGCGATGGCGTCAGATGATCGCGACAGGATCTGGCTCGCCGAAACCGGAATCCAGCCGAACCGGCTGGTGGGGTTCGATCCGAAGACCGAATCGTGGATTTCGGTGACGCCGATCTCGCAGAGCGGGGGACTGACCATTCGACATATGATCTACCACGCCCCTACCCATTCCCTGTGGTTCGGCACTGATGCCAACACCATCGGGCGCGCGCGAATCCCGTGAGTTCTTAGCGGCCTTCATTGATGGCGGCAATCACCTCTCGGAATCGCTGAATCCCGTCGGTCAGCTCCACGAGCGCTTTCTCATCCAATCCTTTCACTGCATCCGTAAGCAGTAGAACTCGGCGTGCCCGACCGGCGGCGAGCACCCGCTGTCCCTTTGTAGTCGCTTCGATTTTGGTGAGCCGGCGATCGCGCAGATCGCCGGCCCGCTTCACCAGGCCGGCTTTCTCCAGTCCGGTGACGATCTTAGTCATCGTCGGCGGACGCACCTGCTCGGCGGCGGCCAGTTGACCGAGTGTGAGGGGACCGCCAAACACCACTACCGAGAGCGCCGATAAACGCGGCGCCGAAAGCCCGCTGGCGTCGTCCTCCTTACGCAATGTTCTGAGCAGATGGATCGACGCTGAGTGCAGCGCATCGGCCAGCGCCTCTGGCTTCCCGGCCCGTTGGCCGCGTTCCGGTGGGCGCCGGCTCACGCCGTGGCGACTTCGCTCATCAGACTGACGACATTCCCCTGTCCATCATCCACCGACGCGAGCCAGATCTCCTGCCCATTCATCCGGGCGATAACGTGCGGGTCCTGGAGGCTCCTGGCGCCGGAAGCTTTGATTTTCGCGTGGGTTGTCTGGATGTCGCTGACGTCGTAAAACAAAACCGGGTGCTGCTTCGGACCATCCGCGCCCTGAGCTTCCGGTCCCGCCAGCATCAATCTGACGCCGCCACAGTCGAAGAAAGAAAGGGCTGGAGGGGCGTCGAAAAGATGTCGCATCCCCAGTGTCCCGCCGTAGAAGGCTTTGGCCTTGTCCACGGAATCGACCGGGATGCCGATCTGTTTGATGCGAGAGAGGGAAATGCCATCCGCCATACAACGCTCCGCGATCGTTAGCTTGGCTAACGATATCCCGGCTGAACCCGCCCCGCAAGGGTCAGCGGCTCAGTCCGGCGGAGCGACCCGGGCCTTTCCGTTGGATCGAAGCTCCTTCTCCACCATTTCGCCGAGGTCACGAAGAGTCTCGCCATCTTCGTCGGTGAACTCGCGAGGCTTCTTGTCCATTATGCACAGCGTTCCGACGTTGTGGCCGCCCGGTCCCCGCACCGGCTGTGCAGCGTAGAAGCGGACGTGCGGCTCCTCGATCACCAGCGGATTCTCGGCGAATCGCGGGTCGAGCGCCATGTCCTCGACCACGAAAATGTCGCTTCCCGTAATGGCGTGACCGCAGAAAGAGAGGTCTCGCGGGCTGTCGGGAATGGCCAGGCCCTGCTTCGACTTGAACCACTGCCGCTCGCCCTCGACGAATGAAATACCCGCGAACGGAACCGCGAAAACTTTGGTCGCCATGCGCGAGATCTTGTCGAATCGCTCTTCCGCTTCACCATCCACCGCCGCGCTCAGCCTGAATTCCACCAGACGCTCAGCCTCGTCCTGTGGGATAAGTGGGCGCATCACCTCTTCCGTCTCCGCCCAGAGGCCACGACTTCTCATCACGGCTGTGACCCGCGCGCGGAAACGGCCAGGATCGAGCGGCTCGTAAAGGACATCGTCGACGCCTTGTGAGAGGAGATCCGTGGTCTGGGTTTCCGTCCCCTCGGGTGCGATGACGATTATCGGCATGTCGACCAGGCCGACAACGGTCCGCGCGGCGTGTACGACCTGTCGCCCGTCAAGAATCGGAAGCTTGAGACCGACCACCAACGCGTCAGGCGGATCCTGCGCGAGGATCCCCAGCGCCGCGGCGCCGTCGTTGGCGATCTGCACCGCGAAGCGCGACTCGACAAGGATGTCGTTGAACTTCACCCGGTCGGTCTTGTCGCCGACTGCCAGCAGCACCCGCGATGGCTTGGCGACGCCGTTCTCGTCGAGCTCGCCGACAAATTCGGGGCTTACGCGTGGGGTATTGTTGCGCGGAGTCCGGCGCCGCTCGAACTCGGTGTAAGGAATCACTTCATCGGCTGTGGTATCGCCTTCCGCTATATGCCACAGCGCGTCATTGTCGAAGGTGTGGATCGCTCCGGTGCGCAGCGCGTGGGCGCGGATCTCATCGGCGGTTTTGCCAGTGGTGATCATGGCGCGCAGCTCGGGGGTGACTTCCAGGAACTCGATGAGCGGAAGGCGGCCACTGTAACCCGTGAATCCGCACTCTGCGCATCCCGTTGCCTTGACGTGTCTCGCCTTTCCGAAAACGCGTTGTTGGGCCGACCTGATCATCGGGTGAAGCTCTTCGATGGGAGCCTCGAAACGGCAGTGCGGGCAAACCTTGCGTACCAGACGCTGGGCGGTCACACCGATCAGACCCGCGGCGACACGGAACGGCTCCACGCCGATGTTCGACAGTCGGGGAATCGCGCCGATAGCGTCGTTGGTGTGCAAGGTAGACAGAACCAGGTGTCCGGTCATCGCGGCCTGGAACGCGATCGTCGCCGTTTCCATATCGCGAATTTCGCCGACCAGGAGCACGTCGGGGTCCTGGCGCAGCACCGAGCGAAGCACTCCGGCGAAAGTCAGCCCCTGCTTCTCATTCACCTGCACCTGGTTGACGCCGCTCAGGCGATACTCGACCGGATCTTCGACGGTGACGATGTTGACGGACTCACCGCGGCGGGTGTTGAGCGCGGCGTAGAGCGTGGTCGTTTTGCCGGAACCGGTCGGTCCGGTGACGAGAAGGATGCCCTGCTCGCGCATCAGCAGCGCCTTGAATCTCTCCAGCACCTCGGGCATGAAGCCGAGCGTACCCATCGAGACCTGCACGGACTTTTCGTTGAGAAGTCGCATGACGACCTTCTCGCCCACGCGGGTCGGCAGAACCGAGACGCGGAGCGCGACTTCGTCCCCGCCTACGCGAACTTTGGCGCGCCCGTCCTGGGGTCGGAAGCGCTCGGCGACATCCAGCTCCGACATGATCTTGATGCGCGAGACTACCGGCCCGACCCCGATGAAGCGGGGCAGCACCATGATGTTCTTGAGCAGGCCGTCGATGCGGAATCTTACGAGCGTTGACGCCTCGTCATGCTCGATGTGGATGTCCGAAGCCCGCAGCTTTATGGCGTTGGCTATGATCGCATCGACCAGCTTGATGACCGGCGCGTGCACCCGGGCCAGTTGGGCGGCGTCTTCCTCCTGCTCCTTCACTTCTTCGACGCCGACCGCCTGATCGAGCTTCTCGATGAGGCCGTAGATCATGGCGTCTGGACGAAGCGTCTCCTGAACGAGCTTGTCCAGCTGGCCGGGCGGGCAGAACAGCGGGGTGACTTCGCGGCTGGTCGCCCAGCTCACGCGCTGAATCGCTTCCTGGTCCAGGGGATTCGCCATTGCCAGGTGCACCATCCGGCTGTCCACCTTGACCGGGAGCACGTTGTGCTCGCGGCAAAGCTTTTCCGGCAGGATCTGCATCGCGTTCTTGTCGATAGCGCCGGGACTGAGGTCGACGTAATCGATGCGGAACGCGTCCTTGACGACCTCGGCGATCTCCTTGAAGGAGAGTACGTCCCCGTCGATCAGTGCCTGCGCTATGTATGGTTTCTGCTGGAACCGCCACCGCTTGATCAATTCGGGCGTGACGCCAGGCATGGTCCCGACCAGGGAGACCAGCCACTCGTCCTTGAAGCGGAATTTTCGCTCGTTCGGCTGCGCGTCAGCAGGTATCGTCATGTCTTCCGGTGCGGCTACTTCCGTCCTGCTGCTCTATAGATGGCAGGCGTGTAAATGACTGTTTCGTCCCCTCGAAGATAACACGGAACCCGGGCGCCAAACCTGCCCGGGGTTCGCTATTTGCAAATTGTAAACGGACGAGGAAGCGGGCTGGTTAGCCCGCGTATTTCACTATTTGCCGTCCCAGTTGGGGCAGACTCAGGTTTGTATGGCCACTGCATCATTTCAATCGCGCGCTCACATGCCCCAGAATGGGTCCGAAGCGACCCAGGCCGCGCCCCAATCGGGCATTCAAAACAAGATTCTCAGCCTTCTGCCGCCATCCGAGCTCGAAGCGGTCCTGTCGCGGTGCGAGATGGTGACCATTGAATCAAAAGACACCGTTTGGAGCCGCGAGGCGCCCCTAACGCACGTCTTCTTCCCGGAGGACTGCGTGATTTCTCTGGTGACGGAGATGGAGGACGGCGACACGGTGGAGGCCATGACCGTGGGCAGCGACGGTTTCGCGGGGATGGCGGTATTTCATGGTGCCCCCTCCTCTCGGCTGAAGGCGATCGGCCAGATAAGCGGGACGGCGCATCGCATGAGGGCCGAAGACTTCAACGAGCTGACCGAGGAATGCGAGACTTTCGACGAGCTGCTTCACCGTTACAGTCAGTTCATATTCGAGACTGTCGCGCAGTCAGCGGCGTGCAACCGCCTGCATGTCATCGAACAGCGTTGTGCCCGGTGGCTGCTGATGTCACAGGATCGCGTTGGTCGGAACCGGTTCGACCTCACCCAGGAATTTCTGGCGGAGATGCTCGGCGTCCGGCGTCCCGGAGTGACGGTAGCGATGGGGATTTTGGAGAAGGCAGGCCTGATCGCCCATACGCGCGGCACGATTTCGGTGGTTGATCGAAGCGGGCTCGAGGCCGCCTCGTGCGAGTGTTACCGGGCTATCAAGGAGAGGCAGGCCAAGCTGATCTCGTAGTGGCTCAGGCGCCCGCGGCCGGGCGGCACAGGTCGCGTGACCTGTGCTAAGCCGATACAGGTTCGAGCAGCGGCATCACGGTCTCTGAGAACCGCTCCATCTCCTCGAGCTGCGGGCTGAACTGAAGCAGCAGCAGATCTACCCCGACGGCTTCGAGCCCACGAATACGCTCGGCCACCTGCTCCGGCGTGCCGACCAGCCCCGCGCGCAATCCACGGTTGGACACGGAGTAATCCTCGAGACTCACCTGCTGCTCGAGCGCGGTGTGGGCGATCCAGTCCTGGTAGTTCTGATAGCCCGGGGAGCCGGCGTTGACGTCGGTGATGCGCGACAGCTCGCGCCGCGCCTCTTCCTCGCTATCTCGCACAATCGCGTAGGCAGCCACCCCGTACTGCATCGGCCCCAGACCGAGCTTTTCGCGGCGCGCGGCCATGTCCGCGATCTTCGGGGCGACGTTCGACGGCGGATCGCCGTGCATCACGTAGGCGTCGCAAGTGCGAGATATCATCTCTTTGGCGGCCGGACTTTCACCTCCGGCGTAGATGGTCGGCCGCGGACTGCGGGACGGCTTGGGCTCGAGGATGGTTTCCTCGACCTTGTAGTGGCGGCCGGAGTAGCTGAATCGCGATTCGCTCCAGACGCCGTTCACTACCCTTAACCACTCGTCGGTCCGGGCGTAGCGGTCGTCGTGCTCCTCGAAATTGATCCCGTAACGCCGCGCCTCGTCCTTCCACCACGACGAGACGACGTTGAGAGCCAACCGTCCCCCCGAAATGCGGTCGATGTTGGCTGCCTGCTTGGCGAAGATTGCCGGCTCGTGAAACGTCGGGCGGACGGCAACCATCAGCTCGAGCCGCTCGGTGACCGCAGCCAGGGCCGCGGCCGTCGACCACGCCTCGAGTGAATCCGCGTCGATGCCCTTGATGTCATTCATGAACAGCTCGGCGATCAGGGTGACGTCGAATCCGATCTGCTCGCTCCGCTGTGCCAGCCGCTTCACGTACTCCCACGTCGGCGACATGCCCTCGTCGGGAACGTTCCGCAGCCAGCCACCAAAGACGGGGAGCCAGTAGCCGTATCGCATTAGCGGGATGCGGGAAGCGTGAATCGGGAAGCGGGAGAATCCGCGCCATCTGCAGCGAACGGCCGGGAGCCTGTCGCGTCCCGCGTGCCGCGTCCCGCATCCCGCCGCCTCTCCAGATAGTCCACGAGCCGCTCGAACGGATCGAATCCAACGACGTTGCGGCCGTCGGCGACGAAGTTGGACAGCGCGTTGATGTCGTAGAAGTAGTGCCGACCGTCGCGGTCGTCGACCAGGTACTCGATGCCACCGACGTCGAGATTCACACGTTCGGCGATCCGCTCCACGTCGCCGATGATCTCACGCGGCGGCTTGAACTGCTCCACCCGCATGCCGTTTTTCTGTGCGTCGACCGCGCACGCGGCGCGCGAAAGCTCTTTGCCATCCGTAGTCTGGCAGATGTCGGCCGGGCAAAGATTGAAAGAATCCTCGGCGGGATAAACGTTGATTGCGTAGAGGAATTTTCCGTCGAGGACCTCGACGCGAGTGATGTGGCCGTCTCGCAGTGGCGCCAGCTCCTGGACGAGCGCCACCCGATCCACGCCAAGATCGACGCGGCCAATGAGGGCGGCTTCCTGCAGGCTGGCTGGGGTGTCGAACCGAGTGATTCCGGCCCCGCTGCCACCAATGTTTGCCTTGACGATGACGGGGAATCTGAGCCCGCGCGCGGCGTCACCCGCCAGCTCCGCGCTGTTGATCACGCGGGCCCGCGGATAGGGCAAGCCGAGCTCCTCGAGGATGTCGAGCTGGAGGGCTTTCGAAGTTTCCATGGCGTAACACGCCGCGCCGTTTACAACGGGCACACCAATCCGCTCGAGATGCCGCAGCCAGCTCTGGGTGTGAAACGTTACCTGGCCATGGCCACGCAGATACGCGGATGGGCTCGCCCGATTGAAAACGAGTGAGTACGGCGACGTGCTCTCGGAAGGATCGTAAGTGTGCGACGCCGCATCGATCCGCTCGTACTCCAGTCCACGTCGGTCCAACTCCGCGAACAGCGGCTTGAACCAGTCGGGGTGCTCGTAGTAGATCGCAATCGGTCCACCGGGTGTTGCAGGCATCTGATCCCCTTTGCCGTCACCATTGCGTGACCAAAAAAAAGACCGCGTCTCTCTGGAGAGGCGGCCAAACGTCAGCGTTTTTGAAGCTATGGAGCGCACCGCGGGCTCGCAACGGGCACAAGTCTGGCTTAGCATCAGCGCATGGAGCGACGCAATCCGCTGACTCTCAAGACGCGCGACATCGTACGCGTTCTTTCGCTCATTTTCGGGTTTTACATCCTGATGCGTCTGCTGTGGGTCGCGCATCCGGTGATCTTTCTGTTTTTTCTGGGCGTTCTATTCGGGCTGCCGCTCGCGCAGGGCGCGGATTGGCTGCAGAACCGGAGAGTTCCGCGACCCCTCGGGGTGGCCGTAATTCTTATAGCTTTTTTCGGCCTGATGACTGGCGGATGGCTCTGGCTTTCGCCGGTCCTGCGGATGCAGTCACGCGAGCTTCAGCAGCGTTTGCCCGAGGCAATGGACAAGATCGACGCCTGGCTGGGGCACCGCGCGGACGGAGTCCTCGGAATTCTTTTCAACGCGGAAAGTCCCACCGACAGCGCGCGTATTGCCGCCGCCGAGCATTCGGACTCGGCCGCCGACGGCGCTCCCGCGCAGAGTAGTACTGAAGCTACCGTCGCGTTTGATTCCACTCGCGCCGGAGCAACGGCGTCAGCGCCACCGGGCACGGTGGTCCGCACGACCACCAAAACGCGCGAAGTTGAAATCGGTGGCAATCTGCGGAGGGAAATCACCCAGCAGTTCCGGGGTGCTCAGCATTCCTTTTTGCGGGTGCTCACTTCCAGCTTCGCGATCTCGGGCGCGTTTCTTCTCGTCGTTTTTATCGCCGCGTATATCGCCATCGACCCTGCACTGTATCATGGCGGCGTCCTGGAGATGGTCCCCCGACGAGAACGCGCGCGCGCGGCAATCACTCTCACCCGCCTGGCGACGACGCTCCGCCGCTGGCTGGTTACGCAGCTCATTGCGATGGTCGTGATCGGGGGCGTGACGACGCTCTTTCTATTCGTCATCCACGTGAGAGCGGCGCTGCCGCTGGGCATTCTCGCTGGGATCCTCAAGTTCATTCCCATCGTCGGATCGATCTTCGCCGCGATTCCCGCGATGGCCATGGCCTTCATAGACTCGCCGCACAAAGCGCTGGTCGTCGGCGTCGGTTACTTCGTCATCCAGTTCGTCGAGAACCACGTGCTGGTGCCCGTGCTCATGAAAGCCGGGATCAATCTGCCGCCGGCGCTGACGTTGGGAATTCAGGCGCTGATGTCCGTTCTCTTCGGCTTTATCGGACTGCTGGTGGCGGTGCCACTGCTGGCGGCGGTGCTCACCATCGTGCGCACGATGAGTGCGACCGAGATGCGCGAGATCTCCGCGGAGGCAGATGCGGCGGTCGCGGCAGCGGCGCGTTCTGGTTGAAAGCGCGCGCAGAATTTTATAAGGACGCAATGGTGTGAGTGGCGACGCCGGACCTCCGGTGTATATAATCAACCTGCCGGAGCCCTCCCTCCAGTCTGCTGGAAAGTGGCCACGGCGCCTAAAAAATCGCTAAGAATTCCAGGAGATTTCATGATTCGTTTCGCAAGTCGAATTGCCATCATTGCGACGCTCGCAGTCGGAACGCCGCTGGTAGCAGGCGGACAGTCCGCTCCGTGGCGGCAGGTATATAAGGACGCCGACGTCACCGTGATCTTTGACACGGCCAATCTCGCGCTTCAATCGCCGGGGACGTGGACGACCGTGACCAGCTGGGACTACGCGCGCCCGCGTGTCACCGAGTTCAAGAAACCTTATACGCGTCTGGTCGAGAGAGCGTACGTCCGGTGCTCGCCCGTTCGCATCAAACGAGTGCGGAGCACCCTTTACGCCACCAACAACGTCCTGGTGCGCGATGAAGGTGAGGTGGACTCCAGGGATGTAGCTCACATGGTTTGGGACAGGCCGAAACCGGGAACCGCGGGCAGGAACGCCTTCGAAACCGTCTGTGGGGTGATCGCCAGAAAGTCAGGTGGAAAGGCAGCGCCAGCGGCTGCCGCCACGACCAAAACGGCGCCCAAAAAGGCCACGACCACCAAGAAAACCACGGGTACCTGACGAGCGCTGGTCGCTCGTCAGCAGCGACGTTTTCCGGGTCGCGAAAAACCGCGAAAAAAGGGTCAGAAAACAGGGGTTCGGAGAGGTTTCCGAGCCCCTTTTTTTTCGTTCAATTCCAGACGTTTTCGGGCGCCTGATCGTACCTCGCTAACTCGTTGTGCCGCAAGCACTTCAACGACCAGATGGGCTAGCGATTTTTCATGCCAAAAGTAGCTCTTTTTTCGGTCAAAAATCTGTGCTCCAGTGGCAAGGCGGTTGCTATATGTATAAGTGCGTTTTTAACCGGGGAGCCATACAATGATGCAACTACTCGAATCCAAGAAACCGACGAAAAAGGGACGGTCCGTAAGCGGGACCATCTTCAGCGTCATATTGCACGTCGCAATCATCTTTCTGGCCGTTTTCGCCACAGCCCGCGCCGGCACTGCCAAGCGCGAGCGTGTGAAAGCTGAGAACGTCCGGTTCGTCGCAGTCAAGAAGGCGGAGCCGCCTCCGGCACCCAAGAAGGAGCCGCCTCCGCCCCCCAAGAAAGTAGAAGCGCCGAAGCCGAAGCCGAAGGCTCCAGAACTGCCTAAAGTGAAGGCGCCTGAGCTTCCGAAGGTCGCGACCCCGGCCCCCCCGAAGGGGTTCCAGGTCGTCCCGCCGCCAGTCAGCGTTCCGACCAACCTGCCAGCGATCGATCTATCGAAGGCCGTCACCAACGAAGCCGATTTCAGCGGCAAGGGTGTCGCCGGCGGAAAGGCGAACGGCGTAGAGGGCGGCACAGGTAAGGAAGGCGACACCGGCAAGGAAGCGGGTGTCAAGAAGGAAGAGGAGCACACGGGCCCCTATATGGAATTCCAGGTCGAGAAGCCGGTCGAGAAAATCGGCGGCGACGCACCGGAGTATCCGTCGATGCTGAAGGACCAGGGCGTCGAGGGCCAGGTCATGGCGCAGTTCGTCGTCAACGAGAGCGGCCGCGCCGAGATGGGCACACTCAAGATCCTTAACTCGAGCAATCCGATGTTCACCGCCGCCGTGAAAAATGCGCTCCCCCGTATGAAGTTCTCGGCGGCGCAGATCGGGGGTAAAAAGGTTCAGCAGCTCGTGCAGATGCCGTTTCAGTTTCATCTCTCCCACTAACGAGCAACCCGATCGAGTGAAGCCGCGGAGGAATCCCCTCCGCGGCTTTGCGTTACCCGGTACCGAGATCGCCAAAGAAAAGCCGGTGTATAAGCAGTGGATCACATAGATTGAACCGCTCATGAATCGATTTTTCCTCGTCGGAGCGCTGGCTTTTGCCACGCTGGCCCCGTCGGTGAACGCACAAAAAACAGCGCAGCCTCGCCCCACGATACGGCCGAAGCCCCAGACCCCGCTGGACATTCCGCCTGCGGTGGCGGTGCTGCAGATCGACACGTCTGCCGGCGATTCCACCCGGACGATCATTCAGCGCGACTTTGATTACGGCGACAGAATCCAGCCGTTGATGCTCGACAGCATAACGCTCGCCGACATCTGGAAGCCGGGCGATCGCAGCATCAATTTCGCGCCGCTCGCGCAGACCCGGGCTACCTTCGTAGTGCGGGCGCGTCCCACGACCGCTGGACTCCACGTCGAAGTTTTCGACGTGCCACGTGGGCGACTGCGTCAGGAAGATTATTTCCGCCTGCCGAAACTCCCGGCCAGAAGATCAGAGGCTGTGCGCGATTCTCTCGCAGGCGTGCTGGCGCGCAGAGCGGGAGCGACGAACGACGCTCTGGCGGCCATTGCCAGGACGCGCGACAGCCTCGCCGCGCAGGCGGCGAAGACCGTCCCGCTCAAAACCACGCGCGATCGCGCCAACGCACGACGCGCCGCGGCGGCGAGGGATTCTCTCTCTCGCGAGCTGGAGCGGCGGGAGAGCATACTGCAGGCGAACGCTGCCCAGGACACCGCCCGGATGGATTCGGTGCTGACCCGGTTCGCGGCAAGGGACTCGGTCGCCAGAGATTCTGCCGCACGCGAGCGCCGGCTCGGCATCCACGTAGTGGCTGATGAGATCGAACGATGGATCACCGGGACGCGCGGAATCGCGGCGACGAGGATCGCGTTCATTGACGGCACCAAGCTCAAGGTCATCGACAGCGACGGCGCCAACGAGCGGACGCTGCCGACATCCGGAGCCGCGCTTTCACCGGCATGGAGCCCCACCGGAAGGTCCATCGTCTACGTCGACGCCGACGATCGCGGGACCCGGATCGCGCAAATCGATCTGCGGACGATGCGCCCGCATCTTCTCCAGGCGTCGAGTCGCGGACTCAACATCACCCCGGTCTATACGCGTGATGGCAAGAACATCGTTTGGGCGAGCGGTGGCGACTCCCCCGCGGAGCTCGTGCTGGCGGACGCCACCGGCCAGGACACAGTCCCGACTCCCTACGTCGGTCGGCTCGGCGCCGAAACCACGTCGCCGAGCTTCAGCCCGGATGGAAAGCAGATCGTGTTCATGTCGCCCGTGCCGTTGACGCCGCAATTGTACATCATGAATCTCGACGGCACTGGTCTCAAGCTGCTCACTCCAATGGTTCCAGGAAAACGCAGCTATCGAACGGGACCGGAATGGTCGCCGAGGGGTGACGAGATCGCCTTCCAGCAACAGAACGGCGACTTCCAGGTGTGGACGATTCGCATCAAGGACCGCTTCATGAAGCAGCTTACCAACGAAGGCGAGAACGAAGATCCTTCGTGGGCGCCCGACGGGCGGCACATGTCGATCACGCGGAGACTCGGCGCGATCGGCGACCCGCGGAGCATCTGGATCCTGGACAAACAAACCGGCCGGCTACGTCAACTCACCCTGTCCGGTGACGCGCGCCTCTCGGATTGGTCGCCGCCGGTCAGGCCGGCGTACTGACGCGCGCGGCGTAACCGCGCCCAGCGCCGCTCGTATAATGGGTAGCGCAAACCGACACACCCAGAGGCGACGATGACCACCACCGCGCAGCCACGCACGGTATCCACGACCTATAACGCCACAACGTCGACGGTAGCACCTGCTGTTCCACCACGTGAGCGGTTGGTGTCGCTCGATGTTTTTCGTGGCATCACCGTCGCCGGTATGCTGCTGGTGAATAACCCCGGAACGTGGAGCGCGATCTTTCCGCCGCTGGAGCACGCGGAGTGGAACGGCTGGACTCCGACCGATCTGATCTTTCCATTTTTCCTTTTCATTGTCGGAATCACAACACACCTGTCGATGTCGGCGCGCCGGGCGCGCGGCGACGACGATTCAGCGCTCGTCAAACAGATCCTGCGCCGAGGAATCATCATCTACCTGCTCGGGTTCGCGATGGCGATGTTCCCGTTTTATCAATGGGGCGCGATTCAGGGGCTGCCCAACGCGACGGCGTGGGACCGTATCGTTTACCGGATCGAGCATGTGCGCCTGCTGGGTGTGCTCCCGAGAATTGCGATCGTGTACGTCTGCGCCGGGCTGCTCACGCTCAAGACGACTCTCAAGCAGCAGATAGTAATCATCGCCACGCTCCTGTTCGGTTACTGGTTCGCGATGACGCTGCTGCCGGTTCCCGGTGAGAACGCCATCGGCGCGCAGCTCCTCAATACCCACGACAGAAATCTCGCCGCGTATCTGGACCGGTTGATCCTGACGACGAACCACACCTGGACAGGCAGCGTCACCTTCGATCCGGAAGGTCCGTTCTCCACTTTACCTGCAATTGCGACGGCGATGCTCGGCGTGCTTGCCGGAAGCTGGATCGCGCGGAAGGACAAACAGCTCCTCGTGAGGATCAGCGGACTCTTTGCCGCGGGCGCGATCGGAATGGTGGTGGGATTGATGTGGAACTGGTCGTTCCCGATCAACAAGAATCTCTGGACCAGCTCTTACGTCGTGTTCACCGCGGCCATGGCCTGTGTTACGCTCGCCACTGTGATGTGGATCGTCGACTACCAGCAAGTCAAAGGCTGGACGAAGCCGTTCGTGGTATACGGAGTAAATCCGATCGTCGCGTTCGTCGGGTCAGGAGTGTTGGCGCGATTGATCTACACACTCTGGCACGTCGACTATCAAGGGAAGTCTGTTGCGGTCCAAGGCGCGATCTATCAGGCGCTGTTTCTGCCGTGGCTGCCGGAACGCGTAGCGTCGCTGGCGTTTGCGATCAGCTTCGTTCTCCTGTGGTATGGCATTCTGCTCGTACTCTACCGCCGGAAGATCATCCTCAAGGTCTGAACCGGTCAGCGGGCCGCTCGCGCTGGCTTTGCGCGCGATCGTGTAGTCTCGCGCTCAGCCAATGAGCTGGTAGAAACCATTTCAGGCTCGATCGGCGCCCCCGCCCGGCGTACAACATAGGCTTCCATCGCGAAGTACTCGGGAAGGCCGAGCCTATCGACGCGCTGCGCTGTGTTGCGATTGCGCTCTTCCACGCGCTGCCAGAATTCGCGATCGTCCTGGCCGGGGAAGGGGGCGCGGTCCTTCTGACTCTGGTGCTTGAAGATCGCCATCTTCTTGGCGCGAAGCTCGTCCTCGGAGAGAGGAACCAGAACGTCGGCCTCGGCGATCTCCCATTCCTGCCACGCGCCGCGGTAGTACCACATCTCCGGGGCCGGTCCGGAATATTGGATGAGCGCCTGCTGCACGGCCTCGAGGCACATGCGGTGTGTCCCGTGAGGGTCGGAGAGATCGCCGGCGACGAAGACCAGCTCGGGTTTCTGCTCCTCGAGCAGGTCCAGGACGATGCGAACGTCTTCGGGACCGATCGGGTCCTTGCGAACCTTTCCGGTCTGGTAGAAGGGGAGGTTGAGAAAACGAGCCTGCTCGCGCCGCATGCCGAAGGTCTCGATGCCGGAGACTGCTTCCGCTTCTCGGATCGCGCGCTTCATCACCTGCACCGGGAAAGCGTCGATGTCGCCCACTTTCTTCGAGTCCAGAAACTCCTCGACGTCCTCGATGAGCGCGCCCTGGGTCGAGTCGTTGATGTCGAAGTCATTGCCGAAGCGTCGCAGAAAATCCGCGTAGCGCCGCACTTCGTGATCGAAGACTGCAATGTTGCCGGACGTCTGATAGGCGACGATGATGTCGTTTTTGTTCTGGTGGAGCTTGTTGAGCATGCCGCCCATCGAGATCACGTCGTCGTCCGGATGCGGAGAGAAAACGATGATCTTCTTTCCGCTGGGCAGCTTGCTGCGGCCTCGAATCTTCGCGATGAGCGCGTTGAACACCTCGCCATTGAGCGGGCCGGCTTTACCGTGACGCGCGAGCAGCGCGCTGAGGTGGTGCTCCCGATAATCATTCTCGTCGAGCTTGAGAACTGATTTGCCCGTAGTCTCCCCCAGCCAGATCACGGCATCGATCTCACGCTCGCGGTTCCATTTCACTTCGCCGACCACCCAGGGCGTCCGAATTCTGGTCAGATCCGCCGCTGCTGCAAAATCGACGTAGAACACGGCGTTGGGATGCTGCTGCAGATAGGTCGCGGCAACGTCGGGGTCGGGCTCGCCTTCGACGGCGCGCCGGATGATCGCGGCCTTATGCTCACCCGTGGCGATCAGCGCGATCTCGCGTGCGTCCATGATCGAAGCCACGCCCATGGTGAGCGCTTCGGTCGGAACATTGTCTTCGCCGAAGAAATCGGCGGCGGCGTCGCGGCGCGTCACGGTATCCAGCGCGATCCGCCTCGTTCGTGAATCAGAGCCGGACCCCGGCTCATTGAATCCGATGTGGCCGGTCTTGCCGATCCCAAGGATCTGCAGATCGATACCGCCGGCCTTTTTGATGGCAGCTTCGTACTTCTCGCACTCCTCTTCTACATCGTCGCGCGGAACATCTCCCTTGGGAATGTGAATGTTCTCAGGCTTGACGTTGATGTGGTTGAAGAGGTTTTCCCGCATGAACCGGTGGTAGCTGTGGATGCTCTCCGGCTTCATCGGGTAGTACTCGTCGAGGTTGAAGGTCACGACGTCGGAGAAGTCGAACCCTTCCTCGCGGTGCATTCTGATCAGCTCGCGGTAAATCCCGATCGGGGTGCTGCCAGTGGCGAGGCCGAGGACGGCGTGTCCGCCTTCGCGGCGTCTTTC
>DATBXT010000023.1:0-2239 GCA_036514115.1 Gemmatimonadaceae bacterium | reverse complement strand
TCTCGGTGTATACGAGGCTCGTGCGCCGATCATCCTTTGCGCACGAGCCTCGTATACACCGAGAATGCCGATTCGAGCGACGCGTGGCTGGGTACGTTTGGCAGGCCGACAGATTCGTGGACACGCGATGCGATCGGGAACGTCGTCCCCGGATCCATTCCGGCCTGGACTTCACGCCTGTTGGGGGACGCCGGCCGCTTCACCGGTCGAAAAGTCCAGGGCGTGCCGCTCGGCGCACCAATCGCCACGCTGGTACGCGACACGCTGATTGATGGAATCAGGCGCATCGTACTTCGTGTCAATGCGCCAGCGGGAACTACGGGATTGGTGATGCGGGCACAGGACACCAAAGTGCTCGCATCGTCAATCGACGGACGCGATGTCGACACCACCCGATACCGCCGTCGCGAGCCAGACTGGGTAATGCAATATTGGGCCGTTCCCGACAGCGGGGCGATCGTCGCACTCTCGATTCCTGCAAACGGCCATATCGTGTTCGACCTGGCAGCGCGACACCCCGGCATCCCGGCAGTTCCCGGCGTCGTGATTCCCTCGCGCCCGCCGTACATCGTGCAGAGTCAGGCCGGGGACGTGAGCCTCGTATACAGGCGCCAGCGCTTTTGAGGAGCAAAAGCCGCTTTTTTCAGGAGAAGTAATCGCATACGTGACGAGCTGGATAACGAAAACAGTTTACAGTTTGTTGACATTTTGCCGCGTCCGTAATGAAACAGCAACGAACCCTATTCGTACAGTTTTGTCTAACCATCAGAGATAGTTGATCCGATGACCGATCGCCTCGAGGCATACAATGACTAGTTCGTGGCTGCTCAAGGCCGGTGCTCTGTTGCTGGTTCTCGCGGGTCCGGCGCCGGCGACCGGCCAGGTCGCTCAGTTTCCCAGTACGCCAGCCGGCCAGCAGTTAAGCCAGTTGCTTGTCGCGTTCAACACCGGCGACAAGGACACCATGAGGAAATACCTCGAGGCGAATTTTCCGGAGCGGCTTAACAAGCTGGATGAGGACCTGAGGTTTCGACAGGCAACCGGAGGGTTCGACCTCAGGAAAGTGGAAGACTCCAAACCCCTGCGGTTGATCTCTATCGTAAAAGAGAAGAACTCCGACCAGTTCGCGCGGGCGACGTTAGAAGTCGAGGACGCCCCGGCGCATCACGTTACTGACTTCAACCTGCAGGCAATCCCAACGCCGCCGGAATTTGTGGTGGCGCAAGGACCAGAGGTCGCCGACTCTCCCGCCGAGCGACAGTTCCGCGCGTGGCTCGCAGTGTTCAATCAGGGCGATAGTGCCGCGCTCCTCAAGTTCTTCAGTGAGAACTATCCGTCCGCAGTCGAGAGAATCGACGGCGTGCTCAACTTCCGCGCCGGTACCGGAGGATTCGACTTCCGAAAAGCCGTCAGCGCGACTGCGACGCAGTTCACGGCCCTGGTTCAGGAGCGCGGCTCTGACCAGTTCGCCCGGGCTGTCCTGACAGTTGAACCCAACGAGCCCCACCGAATTCTCAGTGTGGGTGTTCGGGCCATCCCGCGTCCGCCAGAGTTCGCCATCCCTCGGCTGACTGAAGCGCAATTGATACAGCAGCTGGGGAGTAAACTGAACGAAGATGCCGGGAAGGATTTGTTCTCAGGAGCGGTTCTGGTCGCGCGTCACGGCAAGCCTGTTTTTACCGGAGCGTACGGAATGGCTAATCGCGAGACCGCGGAGCCCAACAAGCTGACGACGCGTTTTCGCATGGGCTCGATGAACAAGATGTTCACTGCGACCGCCATCATGCAGCTCGTCCAGGCTGGCAGGATCAAGCTCGACGATCCGCTCGGCAAGTTTCTCACCGACTATCCAAACAAGGATGTTGCGTCGAAGGTGACCATCCATCACTTGCTGACCCATACCGGCGGAACAGGAGACATTTTCGGACCCGAATTCGACAGCCACCGTCTTCAGCTCCGTACTCTGAACGACTACATCAAGCTATACGGTTCCCGCGCTCTCTCGTTCGAGCCCGGCAAGCAATGGGATTACAGCAATTACGGGTTCATCCTGCTCGGCGCGATCGTCGAGAGAGTTTCGGGACAGAGTTATTACGACTACGTGCGGGATCACATCTTCATGCCGGCGGGAATGACCAGCAGTGGATCAGAGCCCGAAGACGTGGCAGTTCCGGATCGCGCAATTGGCTACATGCGAGATGGCAGCTCGTCGAAGCCGAACACCGAGACTCTTCCATAT
>DATBXT010000022.1:0-6739 GCA_036514115.1 Gemmatimonadaceae bacterium | reverse complement strand
TCAACGAGGTACCGCTTGGCGCTTGCCGCACGGCGCTGGCCGAGGGCCAGGTTGTACTCGTCGGAGCCACGCTCGTCAGCGTTACCCTCGATACGGATTCTCATGCCCGGGTTAGCCTGCAGCCAGGGGAGTTTCGCATCGAGTGTAGCGGCCGCATCCGGTCTGATCGTCGACTTGTCGAAGTCGAAGTAGATCGGCGCGGTGATTCTGGCCGTGTCGATTGCAATGGTCGGAGCCACGCAAGCCGGATCGGTCGCCGTGATGTTCGAGTTGTACTGGCACATTGCCGGCGGCGGCGGCGGTGGCGGCGGCGGGGGCGGAGCAACGCAGTTCGGGCTCGAAGCTGGAATGCTCTCGAGGCCGGCGTACGTGCACATAACCTCCGGACGTGCACCACCCAACAGGAAGCTCAGTCCGCCACGAAGATGAATGTTCATGTTCGCGTCGGGATCGTGATTCGGCATGTAGTCGAGGACGCCGTCAAACCGCAGCGCGGTGCGATTGGCGATGCCAAGACGAACGCCCGCCAGGGCGCTGACGCCGAAGTTGTACTGATAGCCAAGGTTGTTGTTGGCGTCGCTCTCGAAGCGATAGCTGGTGCGCGTGCCACCCGCGCCGAGGATGAACTGGCTCTGCCGGTTCATGAGACGGAACGGGAAGTTGTAATTCAGGCGCATTGCGAACGCGTGAGCGTCAACACCGGTAACACCGCTGTTCGGCGAGATGTTGTTGTCTTCCGGCGCGTAGTAGCCGTCACCTTCAAGCTCCCAACGCGGATCGGAGAGAAACACGCCGACACGTCCACCGTAGCCGATACCATCCTTGGCCACCGCGACGTTTTCGATTCCGGCGTTGTCGTCAAAGAACGACCACTGGACGAAACCACCTAGTTCGACGGTTCCGGGAAGCGGCGCGTCCATCTGGTCCCACCATACATAGGGCGCCCACATCACTGGATTAGAGGTCGCGCCGCCGCCAAAAAGGTTGTGGAGGTCGGGCGAAACCTGCAGACCAGCCTGCGCGCCGAAATCGAACTTCCCATCGTTGGATGGGAAATAGTTCACGAATCCGTCGACGCGGAGCGCGAATCCACCGAAACCAAGATTGAATCCAGCCAGTCCGTTAGCACCGAACTGGTAGATCGATCCACCCTGGTTGTCGTCGCCGCGGAAATTCTGGAGAGCTCCACCAGCGCCAACGTGGAATGAAGGCACGTTGCCGAGGGGGAAGCTGTAGACGAGGCGCGCGGTAAAGGTGCTTCCCTTGATGTCGCCGCCCGGTACGCCGATCCCACGATAGTCAGTGCCGGTCGATGCTTCGCCCGGGGTGTACTGGCCATCGGCTTCAAGGTTCCAGTTCGGCGCAATGAAAGCACCGAGTCTGCCGCCGTAGCCGATCGCATTTCCAAAGTCAGTGGATACTCCCCAGTTACTATCGAACTTGGTCCACTGGACGAAGCCTCCTACCAGCAACGTACCCGGCGACTGTGCTGACGCCGATCCGCCGAGGAGTAAGGCCGTCATCGCGCAGACGGTCCAACTTCTTCTCAACATGATTGGTTCCTCTCAAAGGGTGGAGATACTTACCAGCGGCTACTGCGGTCGCACGTTGCGTCGTGAGGCAGGATGCATGCCCAGTGAGCGCCATCGCACTCTCCAGACCGTCCGCCTCACAATTCGACAAACTAGTCAGTCTTCTTCGAGATGGTAGTGATACGCATCCCTTAAAACAGTATGACAAACACTCATCACACTAACCGATTTCTGCTGCAGCGGTAGCCGTACTCGTCGTGGCCAAACGGGCTTGCAAGTGCCACGCCAGCCTCTGCAGACAGCCGGGAGAATTCAACGACTTTAGGTAGCAACTGCGGAAAATGGGGTGCAACGCGCGGCTTTTGGCTGGTTAAAGTCTCATTCGCTGGCTTAACGCAGCCCATTGGACCTTGGTGAGGGTGCCCGAAACGATCAACCTTAGACGCAACTATTAGGAGACGACACGTCGCCACCACGTTCCGCGTTGACGCGCGAGCATTTTGTCGGTTGCCGCGCGCCATGCCGCGCGCATCGCATCGCCATCCGAGAAGCGATCTTCGGGTTGCGCGGCAAACGCGGTGCGAAACCAGTTCCCCAACACGGTTGGAAACATTCCGAGCTCCACGCCCTGACTGAGTTGGCGGCCAAGAATCGCCTTCGCATCGTCTTCGCCAAATGGTGTTTCGCCGGTCAGCGTGAAGTACACGATTCCCGCGAGGGCGAAGTAGTCGGCAGCCGGCCCTTGCTGCTCACCAAGCAGCTGCTCGGGCGCGGCGAATGCCGGCGTGCCGGTGGTGCCCGACACATCTTCACCCGTCACGTTGGCAATTCCGAAATCGGTGATGCGCCAGCGGTTGTATCGATCTATAAGAATATTCTCCGGTTTCAGATCGCGATGCAGGATGCCATTGGCGTGCGCGACGATGAGACCGTCGAGAACCTCGTCCACCTGCGACGCGATCTCATTCATCTGCCGCGGACCCGCGCGAGCGACAAGGCTGGCCACGCTGCCTTCTTCGGCGAGCTCCATGGTGTACCACGACAGGTCTCCGCTCGAGTCCCAATCGTAGATCGGGACAATTGCCGGATGCGCGAGCTGCGCGGCAAGCCGCGCTTCGCGCCAGAACGCCCGCACCGCCCGGTCGTCGCGCGCGATCGCGGGATGCAAGGCCTTGAGCGCCACTTCCCGCTCGAGCGAGAGATCCCGCGCGCGCCACACCGTTCCGAACGCGCCGGTCCCCAGCTTCGAGAGTATCTCGTAGTCGTCGCCAACGGCCCACCGCACCCGTAATTCGGCCGAGTCGCCGGCGCTGCGGTTAGGCTCACCCCGAACCATCTCCACTGATCGCGAAGGATCACCGCGCTCGACGGCGCGAAGCATCACCGCCAGTGACTCGAACCGCGCCGACGGATCGGGCATCAGTGCCCGATCCAGGGCCGAAGCCAACGACTCGGGGGTTTCGGGACGCACAAGTTTGATCGGCGGGGCGCCGCGCGCCGGAGGAGGCTCGCCGGTAAGCGCTGTAAAACACATCGCCGCAAGCTGCCACTGATCGCTGGCAGGCGTCGGTAGCCATTCCTTCGATTCCCATTCCGGGGGCGTCGGCAGCATCTCGTACCTGAGTGCGCGCGACGCTTCCGTGGAGTTTCCATCCAATGGGCCGCCGCCCGGACGCACGTTGGGCGGAATTGCGTCTCGCGGCACTGCCCACTGCCACTCCAGCATCCACAGGCGGCCGGTGGGCGTAGTCCACAGCGCGTCGCCGTTCAACCCGCCGTGAGCGATGCCGGTCTCATGCAGATACACCAGCGTGGAACAAGCTCCGCGCAGCAGCTGAAACACGTACGGGATGTCGGCCAGACCGAGACGCGCGAGCCGGGCGCGCACAGTTTCCCCGGTGACCCACCGACGCAGATAGCCAGGTCCGCGTCTGACATCCCGATAGAGCGTCCAGTAGTGATACGTCGTCGGGATGGACGGATGGCTGCGGTGACCAAGCTGTTTTGCTTCCTCGAACAGCCAGGCCGCATGCGCGGGATCCGGCGCCGTGACCAGCGACAGTGAACGCCCGAGCGCGTCCACCACTTCCTGGTAATGACGATAATCGCCGAACATTCCGCCGGGCCCCCACGACCAATCCGGCGGAAGCTGCCAGTCCACGATGTGAGGTGGGAGAACCTTGGTAGCCCGCGGGGTCACGACGCCGCGGCTCGTCGAGCTCACGCTTCGCTCCGCGCCAGAAGTATCAACACTCGAGTGCCTATTCCCTCTTCACTGGTGATCGCGATCTCGCCGCCCCACGCCTCGATGAGGCGCCGGCTCACGGCGAGGCCGAGCCCGCTGCCCGTTGTTCGCGTAGAAAAATGTGGCTCGAAAATACGCGGCATAACCACCGCTGGGATTCCGGATCCGTCATCACGCGTTTCGATCAGCGCGCGCCGGTCTTCCCCGCTCACACTAATCTCTACGTTCCTCGCGTCAGCCAGGCGCGCGTTCTCGAACACGTTCAGCAGGACATCGCGCAGCTCGTCCTTTCTCGCCATGCCCCACAATGGGCGATCGGCACCGCGAAGCTGCCACTTCACTTTGCGATCCCCCATCTGCTCCAACCCAACGACGTCCCTCACTACCGCAGCGATGTCGACGGCCTCGGCGGGCGCAAGGTCAGCGGGTGCGCTCCCATAACGGCTGAACGACCGCGCGATTTCATCCAGGCGGTCGATCTCAGCGAGGATCCGCTTGACGTTGTCGTTCAGTACCGTGTCAAAATTCACGCGCGGATCGGTTCGCGCGCGACGCAGATGCTGCACGCCCAACCTGATGGGCGTGAGAGGATTCTTGATCTCGTGCGCGACCTGACGCGCCATTTCACCCCACGCCAGAACTCTCTCTGCGCGGGCTACCTCGATCCTGCTCAACTCGAGATCGCGGGCAAGGCGTCTGGCCGCAATGCCGCTCAGCCACAGCGCCGCGAGCGCGCCGGCCGCAGTCGCGAAAAGCACGAGCATGCCGAGGTCGCGCCTGCGTCGATCCAGCACGAGGTCATCGCTGCGGGCGGGCGCCGCGAGGACGTACCGCTCCTGAGCAGGTCCAAGCGCCGCGCTGTACCCGAACAGCATTTTGGCGTCGCCGAGCCTTGCCTCCGAGGCGGCTGATAATTCACCACCGACCCCGAGACGAAGCTGGACTTCCGGAGGAACGGCTCGCCCGGTCGGAGCGAGGGCGTCGAGAACGCTGTCACTGGTGCGATCGAGCAGACCATTGGAGTACAGCAGAAACGGTGTGTCGAACCTTCGCGAGGCGCCTGGTAACTGCTCGTATTCATTCCCGGCGGCGACCGCGCGCAGAGTTTCCTGCACCAGAACTTCGCGTGTCTGCAGATCGTCGCCACGCAGGCGCTGGTACGACCAGATCGCAAATGCGATTGCCGGAATAACGAAGAACGCGAACAGGGCCAGCGTCAGGCGCGCGTGATAAGTGTAGATCCATCTCGCCGCCCGAACCCGAAGCCACCTGATGAATCCTTTTTCTGTCACCGCGCCCAGCAACCACAGGAGGCCAGCGAGGAGGAGATCTATGAGGAGGACGAGCACGCCGCGTTCGCCGCGCGCCCAGAGCGAACGTAAATCGATCTCGACGTGCGCCCGCATCGTGCCCGAGCTCGTCGAGATCAGCCTGTCCCCATGGAGCTCGGTGCCGGTGCGGTGCCATTTGACAGCAGTCGTATCCGCCGCGGCGGTTGCAGAGTCTGACGAGACAGACAAACCCGTGAGCGCCACGCCGTAGGGCGGGTCACCTCCTGAAGGCAGAGACATGCCGAGGAGAGCCGCATAAGGATTCGGCGCGAGCAAGCGCGTACGGGGAAGCACCAGCACGGATGTGGCGCCACCGGTCTGGTGTCCGACCGCCGCAAGAATCTGAACGCCCGTCGGTCCCAATACGCTTCGCGTTACGGGCTGTTTCGTCCCTACCGCTTCCAGAACGGCATTCACCACGGCCGCCGTATCCGGTTCGGTTGGAGCGACTTCAAACTCGGCGATCGGTTTCGCGTTTTGGTCCCATGACGCGACCACCGCCGGATATTCTGCCGCGGCAAGATCAGACGCGGCGTACGCCTTGAGCAGTTCAGCCCTGGTTCGCGGTTGTGGACTGCTGCGCAGATCGGCGACCAGACGACGCGTGAGCTGCAGTGCGTAATCGTCCACGTGCCCAAGCGCCGCGACATCCTCCTCCGCGAGCTGCATTCGCTGCCGCGAGGTGGTCATCCAGAGCCACCCCAGCGCGACGACTGCTGCGAAGGATCCAATGATCACGCTCTGGCTGAAGTTCACGCTGCCCGGTCGTCGCGCACCCATTCGCAACATCCAGTAGGCTGCCAGTAACACGGCGAACAAAAAAAGGAACAACGGAATTTCCCATGACAGCCACATCCCAGGCGTCGTCCCCCACGGCGGCTGCCCGATTCCGCGCACTACATTCGATGCGATGGGAATTCCGGCGCCGAGCGCAAGGATCCCACCGCCGAGTGCGAGTGCGCGCGGCCAGCGCACGTCGGGTTCGGCGCGTATCAGCGCGTAAACGGCCATCAATACGAGTGCCGAACTGATAAGGAGCGCGCCGGCATTGGCGGTGAGTGGTCCACCAATTCGTGAGAAGTAGTAGGCCGGATCGAATACCCGTGAGGTGTTCGAGAAGGCGCTCCACGGCACCAGCGCGGTGATGACCAGACAAAAAAGAACCGCCATCAATCGCCGCGTGAGCGCGTGCCTGACGCGCCAGGCATAGGCCAGGAATACAAGCAACAAGACCCCGAGTCCCATCGTGCCGCGAGCACGCAGCATGGAAGCGCGGCCAAACCGGATGGCTTCGGCGGTCGCCAAATGCGGAACCGCTCGCAAAAGTGGCGAGCTATTGTTGCTCAGCACCACCTCGCCGAAACTGGAATTCTCCGGTCCGGAAAAATCGTAAGACTCGACGCCCTCGACGGGAGCCAGCTGTGATTCAACCGATGCCGTCAGCGCATCAGCCGGTGCCAGCGCCTGGACAACCGCTGACGCCACTGCTCGTCGCGCCCCGCGCGTCCGGGCAACGTTCATCGTGAGATAAAACGGACTGAAGGTCACACTGAGTGGCGCGGTGACCGCCGCCACGTCGTTGCGTGGATAGCCGGACCAGGCGAGCGCGCGATCGCCCTCGAACAGCACTA
>DATBXT010000021.1:0-5420 GCA_036514115.1 Gemmatimonadaceae bacterium | reverse complement strand
AAATGATTGTCGCGCTCGCCGGTATCGGGACCGCCGTCGCGCTATATCCTGTCGTCAGACGACAGGGCGAGTCACGCGCTGTGGGCTTTGTCGCCTCGCGCACCCTGGAAGCAGCTACGATTTACGTGGGGATCGTCAGCCTGATGTCGATCGTGACATTGCGACACGCCGGCGCGGGCAGCAGTGCCCTGGTCACAGCGCAGGGCCTGGCCGCGCAGTACCAATGGACCTTCCTGTTCGGCCAGAGTTTCATCCCCGCGGTGAACGGCGTGTTGCTCGCCTCGCTTCTTTACCAATCACGCCTGGTTCCGCGGTGGCTTCCCATACTGGGATTCATCGGCGCAGTTCTGCTCGTCGTCGCGTGGTTCGCTGTCCTCATCAGGTCGATTTCGTCGGTAAGCGTTATCGCGGCGCTTTCAGCCGTGCCAATCGCAGTGTGGGAATTCTCGCTCGGTATCTACCTGACATTCTGGGGCTTCAAACCTTCTCCAATAATTTCCGACGTGCCGCGAGAAAGATTTGACCACACGCCAAGCGCGGCATAACTACTTCGACGCCCACGCGCGACGAATGGCACTCGTCGTTGTGGGGAGCGTTCTCGCCACATCCGCCCTGCCTCTGGTCTTGCCCATTCCGAAGATGGAGGAGGCGATCACTCTCTGTTATCCAGTCATCGGACCGGTGCAGCGTTTCAACCGCGACCTGTCGGGGTCGGCGCTTGCACGCACGCGAGCCCACGAAGCCGCGCACGCGACGCAGTGCCGCACGGACGGCGCGATCTGGCATTTCGTGCGCGGTGCGCTGCCGAGACAGCGCCTCGCCTTGGAAGCCGAGGCTTACTGTGCGGAAGCAAACTTCGAGATAGCGAAGGGAGGTCACGCTCGGCTCGAGTACCCTCGAATCCAGGACGAGATGCGCGAAATGACCCGGTTCCGCCGCGTGCCGAGCGAGCTACTCACGAATTCGATTGCAGAGCAGTGCCCGGTAGTGGCCACGGTCGCCGCCCAGGAAGAGGCGGATTGGCGAGCGCGAATACGCAGTCCAGAGCGCCGTTAGCCGAGCTTGAAAAGTGCATCCCGCCAATCTACTTTATGATACAAAGTAGATGGTTATAGATCGTGGCACGGGAGCTTGATGTCCACTGAAACAAGATCTTTGGTTGAGCGGAGTGCGCCCATCAGCATCTTGATCAGGACCGGCGAGGCACGCGACGCGAAGGCGCTTGCCGAGCTAGCTGCCCGGACCTTCCGCGAGACTTTCGCCGCTGATAATCGGCCGGAAGACATCGCAGCCCACATTGCGAACGCTTACGGGACTTCTCAACAGGAGAAGGAACTCGTCGACCCCGACATCGCGACGCTATTAGTCGAGGTCGATGCACAATTCGTGGGCTATGCTCAGTTGCGTTCGGGGCCGCCACCGGCGTGTGTGACAGGAGAGCGGCCGATCGAGTTATGGAGGTTCTACATCGCGCGGCCATGGCACGGGCGGGGCATCGCGCAAGCACTCATGAACGAGGTGGAGAGGGAGGCCTACCGGCGCGGCGCACGCACATTATGGCTCGGGGTGTGGGAGCGCAACGAGCGGGCGCAGGCCTTTTATCGCAAGAACGGTTTCGTGGACGTAGGTTCGCACGTGTTCATGCTCGGTACGGATGCGCAGACTGATCGCATCCTGGTCCGGCCCCTTCCGGCAGTGATCTCGAACGGCGCCGCCTAACTGACGTGCAGCTGACGAGCACTTTTCAAATGCGACTTGGCCGCAATAGTGCTAGTGTGCTTGCAGTTGAAGTAAGGCGTTTTATAGCCTCCAGAGAATAATGCGCAGCCTACTTGTAGCCCTTGCTCTGGCAGCATACGCACACCAGCAGCCACCGTCGATCGATGTTCATTCCGAAGATCCCGCTGTCTATCGAGCCGTTCTAGACAGTATTTTCATTGCGCACAATTCCGATCGCGTGCATCAGCTCGTGATTCTTGATAGCACTTCCAGTTTTCGACGCGAAAACCTGGTACCCGGAGGGTTCCGCGACCTGTTCGAATTGCAGGAAGTCGATAGTACCGCTGTCCATAACTTTGAGATCCGAAACCTGGAAGCACATTCTCTTAAGTATCTGGCCACGGTTGCTCTGCCTGTACCTGTGACATTGGTCACGCATGAGAGTCTTCGTTCTCTCCCTCGTGAGAACCCCGATAAATATTGGACCGAATTCTACAAACGATATCCGCGTGCTGGCGGTGAGATTCGGCTCTATGGAATCGGCTACAGCGCGAATGGCAACATAGCGCTCTTAATGGTCGATCACAGCTGCGGCTCGCTATGCGGCGGAGGATACAACGTGGTAGCTAAGCGCCTGGGCGGACGTTGGCGCGTTATCGTAGTTCAGCAAACGTGGGTCTCATAAATGCCACGGGTATCTAACGGTAGTTGCAGTAGACGAGCGTGTGTTGATCGTCAGGTTGTGCAATGAAAGTAGAACGTCCGCAGCTGAACTAGGGCGTTAGGCGCCAACAAGAATTCGAGAGTGTCAATGATTCCTGAACTTCCGGGCGCGGTTCCCGAAATCCCAGTTTCGGATATCACTGCGGCCACGACGTATTACCGTGACAATCTGGGGTTCACCCTCGACTGGGTTGCTGCGGACATCGGTCTCGCTGGGATTTCGCGGGACAGGTGTCGGCTCTTCCTCGCCGATCCACTGTTCCGCAAAGAACGTGGCAACGTCAGCCCCGTGTTGACGTGGCTCAATCTGAGCAGCAAACCCGAGGTCGACGATCTACATCAAGCCTGGCGTGCCACCAACGCTGTCTTACTGTCGGCTCCCGAATCGAAGCCGTCGGGTCTTCACGAGTTCACCGCCGGAGATCCCGACGGCAACCTGTTCCGTGTGTTCTACGACTTCGCGACGCCTGAGCGCGAGCGCGCCAAGGCATCGGCGCCGCCAGATTCCACACACGCGGCTGGGGCGACGGGCGGAAGCGATCGTGGACTATCGGCGCGCGATTGACGCGGCGCGTGCTGCCGGCGACAGTGCAACTGTCGATCGCCTTGCGCGTAAGACTCCGTCAGGGTCGCGGTGAACCCCTCTCCCCGCGCGGTTTTTACCGCGATATCACTCGGCGTTTCGGTGTATGCCTGCAACCCTTCGCGACCCGAAGTCGCGGTCGTCCCGGTCTCGCTGGAGGAAGAATATTGTTGGTGGGCTGTCTATCGCACTTCCCTGCCACTCGACACCGTCGCCGATCGATTCGCGCGCGCATTTACGTCCATCGGTTTTGCGCCGTCACCGCCATCGCAAGTCGGCGATACCGCATGGATCAACGTCGGCCCATCAAGACTGTCCGGATACGAGGGTAGACCGATCGAGGCTCGTATGGTGGCGTACCGCGCGGGTGACTCCACTCATTTTCGCACTTTCGTCGCGACGGGTGGATCGCAAGCAATTGAGCTCTGCCAACAGATTTCCCGAGCTGCACCGGTCGGCGGGGTTACGCTGCGCGAACCCGATGGAGAGGAGAAACTCAGCGTGTGGAGGCGTCGGCGATGACCTCGCGGTGAACGGGCGATACCGAGACAAGAAATGCGTGAACCATTGGATGTGCTTGCCTGAACCAGGGCGTTGGACAACAACGAAAGGCCGCGCCTCCCCTGGCGCAAACTTCCCATTGCGCGGACTGGGCCGCTGGTAAAGACTAGCTCTCCATCTCAAGACCCCCGATGATCATTCGTGCTGTCCTGCTCGCCGTTCTCGTGATGACCGGAATCGCCTTCATCTCGGCGTGGAGGCGTGCTGTGAACATCCGGCAGGACACTGCGCGATGGCCTTCGTCGATTCAGCTTGTGATCGGATTCGTTACCGATTTCTTCGACACTCTGGGAATTGGGTCCTTCGCAACGACGACGGCCGCATACAAGCTGTCCAACATCGTGCGTGACGAGAAGCTTGTCGGCACGATGATCGTCGGCCACTCACTTCCTGTCGTCGCGCAGGCACTGATCTTCATCGCCGCAGTGAAGGTCGATCCGATAGCGCTCGGATCATTGATTGCGGCCTCGGTGCTTGGCGGATGGGTTGGAGCAGGGATCTGCTCGCGTCTTCCAGTGCGTCCAATTCAGATCACGATTTCGATTGGTCTCATTGCGGCAGCGACGTTCATGATGATGAGCCAGCTCGGTGTCTTTCCGACTGGCGGAACGGCACTCACCCTCCCGGTCGGCAAGCTGATGTTCGCACTTGCCGTGAATTTCATCCTCGGCATGCTGCTGATGCTCGGCATCGGCAACTACGCGCCGTCACTCATCATTTTCAGCCTGCTGGGCATGGATCCCCGTGCTGCATTTCCCATCATGATGGGATCCGGAGCGCTGATGGCCATGGCCGGTGGCTTCCGCTTCATTCAAGCTGCGAAATTTGATCGAAGAGCCGCGCTTGGCCTCACGCTCGGCGGCATTCCGGGTGTGCTTGTCGCGGGGCTTATCGTAAAGTCACTGCCACTCAGCGTGTTGAGATGGATGGTAGTCGCCGTTGTGATCTATGCAGCGACGATGATGCTGAGGTCAGCAACGAAGCGTCCAAAACCATCCTTGCTGCTGGAACCGGAACCTGGCCCCGCTCTATAGGACACATCCCGTCGAAGGTTCTCGATCCACGATATGCAATACGTACTGAAACAGGACCTCGTCTCGCTCGGCAACAATTTCACGATCAGGGACATCGAGGGGCGCGCCGCGTTTCAGGTGAAAGGCGCGCTGGCGACTCTGGGCGACAAGCTCTCGTTTGAGGACATGGAGGGTAACGAGCTCCTCTACATCGAGCAAAAAGTTTTCAACTGGGTGGGGACGTACGAGATTCGGCGCGAAGGCAGGCTGGTGGCCGAGGTCCGCCGCAACCTCCGAGCGTTCCTGCGCCGCCGGTTCACCGTGGAGATGTCGGACGCGGAAGATCTCGAGATGGTAGGCGACATTCTGGCGTTCGAGTACGTCGTGATGCGTGGAGATCGCAAGGTCGCGACGTTCACGAGGCAGTGGCTACGACTGAGCGATACCTACTGGATCCGGATCGCTGACGACGAGCCGGATGCGGTGCTGATACTGGCATTGGCCGTGATCATCGAGGTGATCGCCAATCGGCGCCACAACTATTGAGCGCGCCCGCGCCCGCGCCTTGACGCGGATCGCAGGGCGGACGCATGATTACGGGGGCGCATCGGGGCGCCCGCGGGTCCGCGCGAAGGACCGAGTCCACCCGTCGAAGCCACTGGTAGCGGCACATGTCTCCGTGCTGGCCAGCTTGCGGACCGCCGGCCAAAAGCATGGAGGACGTATGCCGGCCACCCGCTCACTGCCCGACTCGCCCGACGGCGACCAACTTCGACGTCAGGCGAAGGACCTGCTTCGGGACGCGCGCGCAGGCGACCCCA
>DATBXT010000020.1:0-4176 GCA_036514115.1 Gemmatimonadaceae bacterium | reverse complement strand
TACTCGGCGACGGGACCAAGCTGTTCCTCGATGCGAAGGAGCTGGTTGTACTTGGCGACGCGATCGGTGCGGCTCGCTGATCCTGTTTTGATCTGGCCCGCTCCCGTGGCGACCGCGAGGTCGGCGATGAAGGTGTCCTCGGTTTCACCCGAGCGATGGGAGATGATCGACTGATATCCATTGGCGCGCGCCATCTCGATCGATTCCAGGGTCTCAGTGAGAGTGCCTATCTGATTCAGCTTGATCAGAATCGCGTTGGCGACGTCACCCTCGATCCCGCGTGCAAGACGCTCAGTGTTGGTGACGAAGAGATCGTCGCCCACCAGCTGGACGCGGTCACCGAGGGCAGCGGTAATCTTTGCCCAGCCATCCCAATCATCTTCGGCGAGACCGTCTTCAATGGAGACGATCGGATATTCGTCGAGCCACTTCGAGTACATCTCCACCATACCGTCGGCGTCGCGCGAGCCGGCGCCGCTCTTCTTGAAGGTGTAGGTGCCCCCCTTGTACAGCTCCGACGCGGCCACGTCGAGCGCAAGCGCGATTTCCTTCCCCGGCGCATAACCAGCGGACTCGATCGCTTCCACGACGACCTTGAGCGCTTCCTCGTCATTCTTGAGATCCGGCGCGAAGCCGCCCTCATCGCCGACACCCGTCGAGAGCTTCCGCTTCACCAGCACTTTCTTGAGCGCGTGAAAAACCTCGGTGCCCATCCGCAGCGCTTCACGGAAAGTGGTCGCACCCACAGGCACGATCATGTATTCCTGAAAATCCACGGTGTTGGTCGCGTGCGCTCCGCCGTTCAGAATGTTCATCATCGGCACCGGCATCGTGCGCGCCATCGGTCCGCCGAGGTAGCGATAGAGGGGCATCCCGACCTCCATCGCCGCCGCGCGAGCGGTGGCCATCGATACGGCGAGGATCGCGTTCGCGCCGAGCTTGCCTTTGTTCTCGGTGCCATCGAGCTCGATCATCGTTCGGTCGATGGTCATCTGGTCGGTCGCGGGAAGTCCGTTGAGTGCGGGCGCTATACGCTCCTCGATGCTCTGCACCGCCTGCTCGACTCCCTTACCGAGATAACGCTCGGCGTCGCCGTCGCGCAGCTCCAATGCTTCGTGTTCGCCGGTGGAAGCGCCGCTAGGTACCGCCGCGCGTCCGAACGCGCCGCTGTCGAGGGTGACATCCGCTTCGACAGTGGGATTGCCGCGGCTGTCCAGAATCTCTCGCGCCTTGATCTCGATTATGCCTGACATTTTTTCCGTTTTGAGTGTTGCCGCTATCGCGATTCGGTGGGCTGTGCGTTCGCCGAAAGAATTTCCGTCGACGAGGGAAGCCGGGAGGTCAGAGTCGGTAGGGGCTCGACGCCGTAAATATCGCGCATGGCGTCTGCCATTCTCCCTCTGACCGTTTGCATCAGCGCCTCTCGGTGATCGTAATCGATTCCGGCGGTGCTGACGGGCTCGAGCAAATGTACATCAATCGTCCCGGGTCGAACCCACATCATGCCCTTACCCATGATCTCGATGGTGCCGTGGACGATAATGGGGACGATTGGCGCCCCGGCGGCGATCGCCAGGACGAATGGTCCTTTCTTGAAGGGCCTGAGTGCGTAATCACGCCCCCGGGTGCCTTCGGGAAACACGACGACCGAGGCGCCGCTGCGGATGCGCTCAGCCGCGACGTCATACGCGCCGAAGGCCGCCTTTCTATTCTCGCGCTGAATCTCGATCATCCCGACCGAGCGCATCGCCGGCCCGAAGATCGGGACTTTGAACAGCTCCGCCTTGGCGACGAATTTGTAGTGCGGGAGAATCTTGGCGAGCGCGGGAACGTCGAACCAGCTGACGTGATTCGACGCGTAGATGTGTGGGCCCGGCGGAAGCTTTTCCAGCCCGTGAGTCCTGACCTTCACGCCGGACGCCCACAGAACCAGCATCGACCACCAGCGCGGAGCGTTGTCGAACAATCCGTTGGGCTTGTCCTTCACGCCGAACAGCGCTGCGATGATCACCGTCAGTCCGATGCCCACCGTCCCGAAAAACGCCATGACATACAGCATGATGGTGCGGATGAATGGCATCACTTCTCGCGAAAATGGTCAAAGCCGCCGGGAGTGCCGATTGGGTCTCCATGCTGGAGGATCTGCACGCCCGGCGCGCCGGCAACCACCCGGCCGATCTCGGTAAGCAGAAGGCCGAATTCCTGGGTGAATTGATTAACGTCGATGTGCGGCGCGGTGACGACGATCTCGTACTCCTCACCGGAGCTTAGCGCCTCCACGGGAGAAATGCCCGGAATTGCCGGAATTTTTTCGACGTCGATTTCGAGCCGCACCTTGCTGGCGGCAGCCACATGAGCGACATCGGCTGCGAGTCCATCGGAGATGTCGATTGCTGAGGTCGCACCCTGCGCGGCGAGCGCCATGCCCGCGTCGATTCTCGGAACGGGACAGGCGAATCGCGCGCGCGCCTCTTCGGTGGGCTGCTGACCGGACTGCCATGAGCGCAGAGCTGCCTGAGGTCCACCGAGACTGCCTGTGACATAGACCCGATCCCCGGGCTTCGCGCCCGCGCGGGAGAGGGGTCTCGCGACGCTACCGAGGGCGGTGATGGTTAGCGAAAGCGTCTTTCCCGCTGAAAGATCTCCACCGATGATCGGGCAGAGTACGGCAGCCGCGCCCTCTCGAATTCCAGTTGCCAGGGCTCGGGCTTCGCTGCGATCGACCTCGGGCAGAGTGAGCGCGATGACGACGCCGAGCGGACGCGCACCCATGGCTGCGAGATCGCTCAATGCGGCGGCCGTTGCCCGGTAGCCGATCTCGAAATGATTGAGCCATTCCCGCTTGAAGTGAACGCCCTCGACCGACGTGTCGGTGGTGACGACGAGCCGCTCACCCGCCGGGACGTCGAGCACCGCGGCGTCGTCACCGATGCGCTGTGCGGAGTTTCCCCACTCGGTGAGCAGAGTGCGTACGAGATCGAACTCCTTTCCGGGACCCAGATCGAGATTGCGAAGGCTGGCGTGCCTGTCGTTCATCGCGCTACCGCTGGAATCACCGTGAGGACCGGAGGCGCAGGAACGGGCTCGAGCTCGTTCCAGGCGCGCGGGAGTGCGTACAGCACGTCCTCGAGAGTGGTGCCGCGCACGTACTCGCAAAGCTCGGCGGCGCGTCCGTGGACCCACGCGGCGCAGCAGGCGGCGATAGTTGCGTCACCGATCTGGGCGAGGAGAGTGCCGGCAATTCCCGCGAGAAGATCTCCACTGCCGCCGGTTCCGAGCGCCGCAGTACCGCGCGGCACTACGAATCGAGTGCCGTCCGGCGCGAAGATGACCGTCGGGGATCCTTTGAGCAGGACAGTGCAATTCAGAGTGTGGGCGAGATCGGTTCCGATGTCGAAGCGGTTGGCGAGCACCTCCCTGGTATCGACCCCGGTGAGACGGGCGAACTCCGCAACGTGCGGTGTTACGAGAGCCTGGCGCCCGGCCAACAGATCGCCGAGATCCTTTGCGCTGCCGGCAAAAACGTTCAGAGCATCGGCGTCGAGAAGGACGGGAATCCTGGAATTGCGGAGGATTTGCTCGACGAGCTGCCTCGTGCTATCCGATTTGCCGAGACCCGGCCCAATGACGGCCGCGTCGGCCCATTTCGAGATTTCTGCGTTAAGCTGATCCTCGGTCGCCGGCCATTCAGAGCTGAGCGCCGATGGAGCTGCGGCAACGATTGCGGGAAGGTTTTCCGACGCGACGAGTGTCCGTACCAGGCCAGCACCGCTGCGCAGCGCAGCCTTCGTGGCCAGAACTACCGCACCGGGCATTCCCTTCCCGCCGCCGAGAATCGCCAGGTGCTTCCGCGTTCCCTTGTGCGCATCGAAATGAATCGGTGGGATTCGCGAATGGACCCACTGGGAATCGACAAGCTGAGGAAGCGCGACAGGAGCGGCAGGGCCGCGCCCCGAAGCCGGTGCCGAATCGGGCAGACCGATGTCAATGGCGACGATTTCGCCACAACGGTCGCGCGCGACCAACGTTCCTCGCTTGATCCCACCGAAGCTGAGCGTGACGTCCGCGACCACGCAGGTCGAGTGCGCGCCCGTGGTGGAGTCGAGGCCGCTTGGAACATCGAGCGCGGTGACGCGGGCCCCGAGCGCATGTAAAGCGTTGATCGCGTCAATACCT
>DATBXT010000019.1:0-2145 GCA_036514115.1 Gemmatimonadaceae bacterium | reverse complement strand
TATTTTGGCGACAGCCCTCTCGTGCTCTGAGTACTCGACCTCCGCCAGGACCAGCCCCGATGGGGTAGTTCGCGTGAAGGTCAACGTAATCGGAGAGGACATTCCCGACTCCGTGAAATCGGCGATGGAAGCCGCAGCCGTGGCTGATGCCGGCCTCGTGCGCACGGTTCCGACTGGTCCGCTGAGCACGATCCTGAGCTCGCCGGTAACCGCGGTCGCCAGCGCAAGCGCGCCGGCCTGTGGCGGTGGTGGCGCCTTCCAGGGCTACACCAAGTCGAAGGTCGCCTTCGCTCCAGAGGCAATTCCGAACATCGCGCCGTATCCGCTCGTTGACGATGGCGTCGTTCCTGATTCGGACGTGCCCCTCGGATTCGACTTCAGCTACCAGGGCGTCAGCTACAACAAGGTGAACGTCTATACCAATGGCTTCCTGCTGTTCGGCGCGCGCCCCTCGGGCTCGTTCCCCAGCGCCGGGTCGATCGCTTCGGTGGCGAACCCGAACAACATCATCGCTCTCGCGTGGACGGACTGGTCGCCTCAGCTCGTGGCGGACGGAATACGTTGGGAGACCCGCGGATCGGCGCCCAATCGCAAGTTCATTCTTCAGTTCAACGACGTTCCGGAGTTCAGCTCCGCCAGCAAGCCTGGCGCGATCTCGCCTCTGGTCGGACGTATCACGTCTCAGATCGTTCTCTCCGAAGGCTCGAACGACATAACCATCTACACCACCAAGATGACCGTCACGAACAGCAGCCATCGCGTGACGCAGGGCCTCGAGAACCAGACCGGAACCGCTGCGAATTTCGACAGCGTATTGAACGTAAACACCGGCATCGTCAGCAGACGCGTGCAGAACTTCTTCAATCTTCAGAACGACGCGGTTCGCTTCTCGCTGATCTCGACAAAGGATGAAGAGAAGCCGGTCATCACCGCGCCCGAGAACATCACTGCCAACAACGACCCTGGGCTGGCGACGGCAGTCGTCGCAGTCCACTCACCTGCCGCCAGCGACAATTGCGGCGACGTGAAGGTGCGCGGCGCGCGCAACGACAAGAAGGCGCTCGAGGATCCATACCCGGTGGGCGTCACGAAAATCACCTGGACGGCAGAAGACGTTGCGGGCAATACCGCTTCTGCGACGCAGGACGTCAAAGTGATCGACGTCGAAGCGCCTGTCTTCGGTCTCCTGGCGCAAGCAGTGATTGAAGTGAACGCCACCAGCCCCAATGGTGCCGCGGTCACCTACGAGGTTCACGCGACCGACAATGTTGGCGTCACCTCGCGCTCATGCGAGCCGGCGTCGGGAAGTGTATTCCCAGTGGGCACCAGGTCGGTGACCTGCACCGCTGGAGACGCAGCTGGCAACAGCAGCTCGATCTCCTTCTCTGTGAAGGTCATCGGCGCACACGAACAGATCGGCGCGTTGATGCAGGCTGTCGCAAACCTCGATCTGCCTAACGGCACTGTGCAGCCGCTGGTGAATCAGCTCAAGCTCGCGTATACCCAAACGGGTGAAGGCCAGCCGGCGTGCAAGAAAGTCGGTGACTTCGTGAGCATGGTTCAGAAAAAGAGCTCCAATATCGCAAGTGCTGACGCGACGTTCCTGGTTGCTGAAGCCAATCGAATCATGGACGTGATGGGGTGCCCGCCGCCCGCACGGTAGTTTCCAAACGGATGGCAAGTAGTAGAGCGGGGCGCAATCAAATGCGCCCCGCTTTTTTTATTCTCACAAAAGTGTCTTTCGGAATCAGTCTGTGAGAATGGGTTAAGGTCACGTACAAGCCCTTAACTCCTGTTGAGCTTAGCCTCGATGGTCGTCTTATGTGTAGCCTCAACCAAGAGACTAAAGATGCGTCGCCCGAACCTGTTTTCGCCCGTTCCCAGCCTTCTCAAAATGAGCTTTGCCGGCGCCTTTGCGCTGGCCTTTATCATATCGTGCTCCGACAGTACCGGTCCTTCGCTGCGCTTTCCCGCCAGCGTCCAGTCCGTGTACGTCGACGTGCCTGATTCGCTCAAGAGTTACTGGCTGAACGTCTCGGACTTGACCGTCTCGGGCGATGTCGCGTTTGCGCCGCGTGGCGCCGCTCTCTCGGTCGCTGACGCGCCCTGGAAATATTCGCTGTCGCATCCCGCATTCGAGCCCGA
>DATBXT010000018.1:0-10783 GCA_036514115.1 Gemmatimonadaceae bacterium | reverse complement strand
ATTGCGTTGTCAGGTCTGAGTCTGGCGTGCGTCGTTGGGATCGTCCAAAGCTGCAACCCTTTTTCGCCTGATCAGTCGGTCACCCTGGGAGTGGCGCAACTCGACGCGCCAGCGACAATTGTTGCGGGCACCCCGCTGAGTGTAGTGCTGACCGTGGAACTCGGCGGATGCAAATCATTCGAGCGAATCGTTACCGAGCGTACTCCGCAACACGCGACACTAACTGTCCTGGGCAGTGATGCGTCGAAAGGACGGGACGTGGCTTGCCCGACCAACTACTTCACTGAGCCACACACGGTCCAGCTGGATCCGCCCTTTTCAAACCCGTTTACGATAACGGTGAACCGGGGCCGCGTATCTCCGCTGACCGCAACCGTGCAGGTGCAATAGACGGTGGGACGAAGCAGGTCAGCTGACCTGCTTCGTCCTCTTCATCTCCGCGGGGAAGCGGCGGAACCACGATGAGAGCAGCAACAGCTCGTCGATCTCGTGAGTCGGCACCTGCGCGGCGTGCGGCACTGGCTGCGAAAAGATTCCCTCGACGAGTTGTTTCATGCTTCGGCGATCCTTTGAAGAGCGCGGTTTTGCAACTTCGGCGCGAACCACGCCGCGGCGAATGAGATAGACCTTGTCCTCTCCTTCGTGCCCGGGGACGGTGTAGACGAACGAAAGATTCTCGACGGCGAACCGCAGCCGCCCGAACTGCGCGCGCAACGCCTCGAGCTTCTCCAGCTTGTCCCGGTAGACCGCGGCGCGCTCGAATTGCAGCTCCGCGCTCAGACGTTCCATCTGGGTTCGCAACAGGTCGAGGGGCCCGTCATCGGAGCCATCGAGAAATGCGCGCGCCAGGGATACGCGGTGTTCGTACTCCGCAGCACTACACCCACCGACGCAGGGTCCAAGACACTTCGAGATCTCGTGTCTGATGCATCCGGGCGTTCTCGCCAGCTGGAACAGCTCCGTCTGGTCGCTGAAAAACATCTTCAGGTCGGTCCGGCAATCGCGAAGCATGAGCGCGTCATTCAGCTCCCGCACCGCTTCACCAATCCGCTGGGCGCCGACGAACGGTCCGTAATAGATGTCCGCATCTTCGCCGGAAGGTCCACGGACGACCAGTAGTTTCGGCGCTGTTCCGTTTGTCAGCTTGATGAACGAATAGTTTCGACCGTCCCTCTTCATGGCGACGTTGTAGCGGGGACGAAACCGCTTGATCATCCTCAGCTCCTGGAGGAGCGCCGCAAATTCGCTCGGTGTGTAGTCCCACTCGATCGTTTCCGCCGAGCGCAGAATGCGCGCGCCTTTGTCCTCCGGATAGGCACAACGGAAATAGCTGAGAAGTCGCGAGCGCACCCGTTTCGATTTGCCGACGTAGACGATCTCGCCGTCGGCCGAGAGCATGCGGTACACTCCCGGGCGATCGGCGGCGGATTCGCGCACAGTCGATCGCATTACGGCCAGCTGGGTGTCACTCGTGGGTTGGTGCGCGAGCGCTGAGGCGGCGCGACTCATCTCAGTGCTGGCACCTTACACACATCGTGGTCGCCCGTCCGTCGACGGCATGGGTGGAGACCAGCTTGCTGCCGCACCGTCGGCAGGGCAGACCGCCCCGCCCATAGGCGTCGAGCTTCTCGACGAAAGAGCCACGCTGGCCGCGGGCATCGCGGTAGTCACGGAAGCTGGTCCCGCGGGCTTTGATTGCCTCCCGCAAAACGTCGACGATCGAATCACGGAGAACCGCTGCCTCCTCCGGTGATATCGCCGCAGCGGGGCGCGATGGGTCGATGCGGGAGCGCCACAGCGCTTCGTTTGCGTAGATGTTGCCGATGCCTGCGATTTTTCTCTGCTCCATTAGGACTTTCTTCACGGGCTGACTGGTAGCCCGAAGAACTCCCGATAGATGCGCCGCGGTGAACGCACGGTCAAGGGGCTCGATGCCGAGTTTGCCGGAGTACTCGTCGAAACGCGCAGGGCTCATCAGCGCGACAGTACCAAGGCGTCGCACATCGGCGTAGTGCAGAGCTCTGCCATCATCGAGCTCGAATCGCATCGTCGAATAGCTCAGCTCATTGCCGCGAAAGGTCCCATCGTCGATGAGAAGCGCGCCGGTGAATCGAGGTTGCACGACGAGTCGGTCGCCGGTGTCGAGATCGAGCACTACGAGCTTCGCCCGGCGCCAGCTCCGGACGATCGTTGCGTTTTGAACTCGTTTTGCGAGGGAGCGCGGATTCACCTCGCGCAATACGTCGCTCTTCCGAACGGAAACTTTTTTTATCGTTCGCCCGCGGATCGCGCCGTCCAGATCGCGCGCGATGGTCTCCGTCTCAGGTAACTCGGGCACCGCGGGTCAGCTCGCGCCAGGCGATGTCGCGTCGAAGCTGTTTTCCGTTGAATGAGATCCGCTCGGCGTGTGATCGGGACAGCTCGGCCGCTTCGATCAGCGTCTCGGCCACCGCCGTCACGGCGAGAACGCGCCCGCCGGCAGTGACCAGCTGATTAGTGGCGGGATCGATGGCGGTACCCGCGTGGAATACTTCGACGCCGTTCTCGGGCGCAGGAAGCTCAATGACATCGCCGACGCGCGCTTTGTCGGGATATCCGCCGGACGCAACCACGGTCGTCACAGAGGAGAGCGGCTTCCAGTCAGGGTAACGGGCGCGGCTCAGAGACCCGCCGCCGGCGACCGCGGCAATCAGCTCGAGAAGGGACGAATGCATCAACGGCATCAGCGTCTGGGTTTCAGGATCTCCAAAACGGCAATTGAACTCGACGACCTTCGGGCCGTCGGGAGTTATCATCAACCCGGCGTACAGGAGACCTTTAAATGGCGACCCGGCTTCACGGAGCGCAGCCAACGTCGGACGAATGATCTCGGCCATCACCCGGTTCACCAGGTCCGGCGTCGCCAGCGAAGTCGGCGCGTATGCACCCATGCCGCCGGTGTTCGGCCCCCTATCACCCTCGAGCAACCGCTTGTGATCCTGTGCTGCGAGTAGCGGCAGCGCCTGATGGCCGTCGCTGATCGCAAAGAGAGAAATTTCTTCTCCCTCCATGAATTCCTCTACGAGGATCTCACGTCCCGCGTTGCCGAAGACGCGATCGCTGAGCATCGAATCGATGGCCCGCTCTGCCTCGGCGGTGCTCAGGGCGACTATGACACCCTTTCCGGAGGCGAGTCCGGAGGCCTTGATGACGACCGGCGTGGAAAAATTGGCCAGGGCAGCCTTCGCTTCCTTGGCGTCGCTGTGTTGACTCGCTCGCGCTGTAGGAATCCCCGCGCGTCCCATCAGCTCCTTTGCGAAGCGCTTCGAAGTCTCGATACGCGCGGCTTCGCGAGTGGGGCCGAAGATCGGCAGACCGCGACTCTGGAACAGGTTGACGATGCCCCCCTCGAGCGGCTGCTCCGGGCCCACGATCGTCAGGTCGACGAACTCGTCCTCGGCGAGGTCGGCGAGCTCTTTGTACTTGTCCGATGCGATGGGGACACACCGCGCCAGCTTCGCGATGCCGGGATTTCCCGGCGCGGCAAGGATCTCCAGAGTCGGATCGTCGCGACACAATTTCCAGGCAAGAGCATGCTCCCGCCCACCGCCGCCGACGATCAGAATCTTCATGTGAATGCTTGCTCGAGATCCGCGATGAGGTCACCGACGTCTTCGACGCCGCACGACAGACGCACAAGATCATCAGTCAGGCCAAGAGCAGCGCGACGATCGGGAGGTACGGAAGCGTGCGTCATCGACGCGGGATGACTGATCAGACTTTCGACTCCGCCAAGTGATTCAGCCAGCGAGAAAACTCTGACCTTGCCGAGAACTTGCGCCGCCTTCTCCTTGGTTCCCGTCAGCACCGAGATCATGCCGCCGAATCCTCTCATCTGTCGCTTCGCCAGATCGTGTTGCGGATGCGATGTGAGTCCCGGGTAAATCACGTTCTCATGTCCCAGCTTTTCAGCCAGCCACGAAGCAATCTTGCGTCCATTCTCGTCGTGCCGGGGCATCCGCAGGTGCAGCGTTTTCGTTCCGCGCAGAACGAGCCACGCATCGAACGGCCCGGGAACGGCGCCCGACGAGTTCAAAATGAATTGCATCCGTTCTGCGAGCGCGTCATCGCGTACCACTGCGATTCCCCCAACCATGTCACTGTGGCCATTCAGATATTTCGTCGAGGAATGGTAGACAATGTCGGCGCCGTGCTCGAACGGGCGCTGAAAGTAAGGTGAAGCAAATGTATTGTCTACGATGAACAAAAGATTTTTGCGCTTCGCGATTTCACCCACGGCACTGAGGTCGGTGACGCGCATCATCGGGTTGGTCGGTGTTTCCATCATGACGGCGACGGTGTTCTTCTCGCACGCATCTTCGACGTTCTGCGGGTCGCGGCTGTCGACGTAGGTAAAGCACAATCCGAAGTTTCTCAGGATCTTGTCGAACAGGCGAAAGGTGCCGCCGTAACTGCTTTCACCGGCAACGATGTGGTCTCCCGACTTGAACAGCTTCATGATGGAATCGGTCGCGCCCATCCCGCTGCTGAAGGCGAAGCCGTGGGTTCCGCCCTCGAGCGCCGCAACATTCCGCTCCAGCGCCTCTCGCGTCGGATTTCTCCCGCGCGCGTACTCGTAGCCTTTGTTCTTGCCTAGGCCCTCCTGCACGTACGTGGACGTCGTATAAATCGGGGTCATGATCGCTCCCGATAACGGGTCCGGTCTCTGGCCGGCGTGGATGGCGCGGGTTCCGAAAGCGGCGTTGAGGTCTTCGTCGAAGATGCGAGTCATGCGCTTTTCACACTGAAGAGATTGTTGACGGAAGTTAACCGGTCGACCGCGGAGTTCGCGCGTCGTGGGCAGTGGAGCGCGAGTAAATTATTGGCTTCAGCGCGGCGTTAATAGGCGAACTCGAGGGAAATCCAGAATGGCGTATGAAGGTCTGATGGTCAGCGTGTCCGGCGTGCGAGGACGCGTCGGGGAAGCACTGACACCGGAGATCATCGCGAAATTTGCCGCAGGATTCGGCGCCTGGGCGATGGCTCGTGCGGGCGGCAAGGCGCGCATTGTCGTCGGACGCGACAGTCGCGTGTCGGGGCCGATGTTTCAGCCGGTAGTTCACGCCGCGCTGCAGTCGGTCGGTTGCGATGTCCTGGACATCGGCATGGTGCCGACTCCCACTGTGCAGCTGGCCGTCGAGCACCATCACGCCGCCGGCGGCCTCGCGATCACCGCCAGCCACAATCCCATCGAGTGGAATGCGCTCAAGTTCATCGGCCCGTCGGGGCTTTTTCTCGACCCCGCCGAGGCCGCTGAGATGCGACAGGTCGTTGAGGGAAACATCCCCCGCGCTACGTGGGATAAGCTTGGCACCGTCGCTCAGGACAAGGACGCCGCCCGCGAGCACATCGAGAAAATTCTCGCGCTTCCGTTCCTGGACGTCGATGGCATCCGTAAGAAAGGGTTCCGGGTCGGGCTGGATTGCGTAAGAGGAGCTGGAGGCACGTTCATGCCTATCCTGCTCGAGCTGCTGGGATGCAAGCTGGCGACGATCAACATGGAGCCGGACGGTCGTTTTCCGCGCCCGCCGGAGCCGGTCGCAGAGAATCTCGGAGAGCTGCAGAAACTCGTGCAGGATTCGCACTGCGATATCGGTATGGCGGTGGATCCAGACGTCGACCGGCTCGCCCTCGTCTCCGACGAGGGAGTGGCGATTGGAGAAGACTACACCCTCGCCCTGGCCGCCAAAGAGGTTTTGCGGCACCGCAAGGGCGTTGTAGTCACGAATCTCTCCACCAGCAGGATAGTCGACGATATAGCGGCCGAGGCGGGCACCCGGGTGGTTCGCGCGGCAGTCGGCGAGGTCAACGTCGCGGTCAAAATGCGCGAGGAAAAGGCGCCCATCGGAGGGGAAGGCAACGGCGGCGTCATTCTTTCAGAGTTGCACCTGGGAAGGGACGCTCCGGTCGGTGCCGCGCTCATGCTGCAGTTGTTGCTCGAGCAGGACAAGCCGCTCTCGAAGATCGTCGCGGCGTACCCCCGGTACATTATTGTTAAGGACAAGCTTGCCCGCCCCGATGCACCGCTGGACGCGGTCTACCAGGCCCTCCGAAAAGCTTTTAGCGACGCAGAGGTCGATACGCAGGACGGACTCAGGCTGACGTGGCCTGATCGGTGGGTGCACATCCGGCCATCTGGAACGGAACCAATCGTGCGAGTAATAGCTGAAGCGCCCAGCGCCGAAGACGCGGAAAAGCTCGTCCGCGACTGCCGGCAGCCCGTCGAGGCGCTCTCTCGGTAGGGAAGTACAGTCAACCCAAAGAACCTATGTGTGGAATTATCGGTTACATCGGAAAACGCGGCGCCACCCCTCTTCTTCTCGAGGGGCTAAAGCGCATGGAGTATCGTGGGTACGATTCCGCGGGAGTTGCCGTGATGAACGGGGGCGGGGTCGAAACCCGCAAGGCAGCAGGGAAGATCTCCCAGCTGGAACGCGCGCTGGCGACGAGTCCGGTGGATGGCGAGCTCGGCATTGGCCACACTCGCTGGGCGACCCACGGTGTGCCCAACGAATGCAACGCGCACCCGCATCTCGACTGCAAGGGCAACATCGCGGTCGTTCATAACGGCATCATCGAGAACTCGGGAACGCTGAAACAGGGACTCCAGGCTCGCGGCCACAAGTTCGTCTCGGAGACCGATACAGAAGTCATCGCGCACCTCATCGAGGAGGCCTTCGACGGAAATCTCGAGGACGCCGTGATCGAAGCGCTCTGGCAGATCGAGGGGACTTATGGAATCGCTGTGGTCTCCAGTGAAGATCGCAATAAGCTCGTTGCCGCCCGGAAGGGGAGTCCGCTCCTCATCGGGCTCGGCGAAGGCGAGTTCTACGTCGCCAGCGATGTCTCCGCGATTCTGGCGCAGACCCGCGAAGTCGTCTATCTGGACGACGGCGACGTCGCTGTTCTGAGCCGCGATGGATACACGGTTCTCAACCAGCGCGCCCAGCAGCTCGAGCGCCGCGTCAGCAAGATCGATTGGGATCTCGACCAGATCGAGCGCGGTGGTTTCGACCATTTCATGCTCAAGGAGATCTTCGAGCAGCCGGCGACAGTCGAGAACTGCATGCGTGGGCGCCTTCTGCCGGACATGGGCACATCCAAGCTCGGCGGTCTCAACATGACCGACGAGGAGCTTCTAAGGTTCGACAATATTCTCATTACGGCCTGTGGAACCAGCTGGCACTCGGCGCTCATCGGCGAGCACATGCTGGAGAACCTGGCTCGTATTCCGGTGGAGGTCGAGTACGCTTCGGAGCTTCGCTACCGGAATCCGATCGTCACCGACAAGACGCTGTGCATCGTGATTTCACAATCCGGTGAGACAGCGGACACCCTCGCCGCCATGCGCGAAGCGAAATCGCGCGGCGCGAGAACCTACGGCATCGTCAACGTCGTTGGATCGACCATTGCCCGGGAAAGTGACGGCGGCATCTACGTCCACGCCGGTCCGGAGATTGGTGTCGCTTCGACCAAGGCGTTCACGAGCCAGGTCATTGCGCTGCTGCTCTTCACGCTGAAACTGGCCCGTCTGCGCAACCTGTCTGTCGTCGATGGAAAGCAGATCATCCAGGAAATGCAGGAGCTGCCGGCGAAGATTCAAAACGTTCTCGATCGGGCCGCTGAGGTCGAGAAAATCGCCGAGGACTTCAAGAACGCGCAGAATTTCCTTTATCTCGGCCGCGGGTACAGTTTCCCGACGGCGCTGGAGGGCGCGCTGAAGCTGAAGGAGATCAGCTACATCCACGCCGAGGGATACCCGGCGGCGGAAATGAAGCACGGGCCGATCGCGCTGATCGATGAGAACATGCCGGTGCTGTTCATCACACCTCACGACGCGGTGTTCGACAAGGTCGTGTCCAACGTGCAGGAGGTGAAGGCACGGGGTGGCCGTGTGATCGCTATTACTACTCGCGACGAGGAAGCTCTCGAGGGCAAACTGGATTACGAGTTCCGGATCCCGGAGACCAAGGATCTGCTCACCCCAGTGCTCGCCTCCGTGCCGCTGCAGCTCCTCGCGTACTACATCGCGGTGAAGCGAGGCGCCAACGTCGATCAGCCGCGCAACCTCGCCAAGTCGGTAACGGTGGAGTAGTAGCTGAGAATCCTGCTCCAGCGGGTCTCGCGGGCGCAGGTTCGCATCGATGGGCGAAGCGTCGGGAACATCGGGAAGGGTTTTTTGCTTCTCGTCGGCTTCACCCACGGCGACACAGCAGAGAAAGTCGACTGGATGGCGGAGAAGACTTCCGGTCTCCGCCTGTTCAGCGACGCCGAAGGCAAAATGAATCTCGGCCTGTCCGATGTCGGCGGGGCTGTGCTCGTCGTTTCGCAGTTCACTCTCTACGGAAACGCCGAGAAGGGTAAGCGCCCAAGCTTTATCGATGCGGCTAGGCCCGAAGAAGCGATACCCCTTTACGAACGATTTCTTTCGGCGCTCAGGACCAAAGGCCTGACCGTCGAGACCGGGGAGTTCGGCGCCATGATGGAGGTCGAGCTGGTCAACGACGGCCCTGTCACTCTGTGGCTCGAACGATGAGCGAGTGTCGGGTGGTCCTGGCATCCGCCTCACCGCGGCGTCGTCAGCTCCTCGATCTCATCGGTATAGCCCACGAGGTGCGGCCGGCCGACATCGACGAGACTATGCGTCCACGCGAAGCGCCGCGACGCCACGCCGAGCGGCTCGCTCGCGAGAAGGCAACGAAGATCGCCACTCGCGATCCCGACTTGATCACCATTGGAGCTGATACTGTCGTCGTCATCAATCGGAAAGTGCTCGGCAAACCTCGTGATCGGGCGGAGGCGGTCCGGATGCTCTCCGAGCTCAGTGGGCGGGAGCACACTGTAATCACCGCCGTCGCTGTCGCCCGCGGGAAGAAGCTGCGCTCGGCCATCGAAGAAGTCCGCGTCAAGTTCCGCAGGCTGCGCGACGACGAGATCGAAGCCTACGTCGCCACTGGCGAGCCGATGGACAAGGCGGGCGCATACGGCATTCAGGGCTACGGCGCCACAATAGTCGAGTGCATCGACGGCGATTATTTCGCGGTGATGGGTCTTCCGCTCACGCGCCTGACTGCGTTGATGCGTGACTTGGGCGTCAGATACCGTTTTGGAGAGCCGCTAGCGCTGGCTGATTAACACGCGCGCCTGCGCCATCACCCGCTTTTCGTTGTCGAACGCGAGCTGACCAGCCGCGTCCTCGATCGGCACCCATCGGGCTTCGTTCACTTCCCAGTCGTGATCCTTCGTGTCGCCCGAGACGTATCTGAGAAGATAGAAATGCACTCGCTTGTGAAACCGGACTCGGATGCCGTTCTCGATCCCGGCGTACCAGTATTCGATCGTCTCAATGTGTTCGACAACCTCGCTGACGACACCGCCTTCTTCTCGCGCTTCGCGAACCGCGGTGATCTCGGGTTTTTCGCCCTTGTCGACCAGGCCCTTGGGCAGTTGCCAGCGACGCTCGCTTCCGACTGAGATGATTACGACTTCCACCTGCTCCTTGTGCCGGCGAAAGACCACTCCGCCGGCGGACACCTGGTCGCGGATCGGAATCTTGATCGCGGGAGCTTTTTTCGGGCTGGCGCCCCCCGGCGTACGCGGAGTCATGCAGGTCGGCCTTGCCGGTACCGCGTATTCCAGAGCTGCACCTTCTCCATGACATCACGCGGCTCGATGCGAGTCATTCTGCCGGGCCGATTTTCCATCGAGATCGGATAATTTTCTCCGGGCTCGCCGTAAGCATCCACGATGAGATCATGAAAGCGGCGGTAGGGTCCGGTGCGTTTCGGGTTCGTGTAACCCATCAGGCTGATCACGGGCCGGTCGAGTGCGACTGTCATGTGGAGTGGGCCGGTATCAGGGGAGAGGACGAGCGCGGAGGCATCGAGAATGGATACAAGCTTTCGGAGACCGCTGCCAAGCTCCGAGCGCGGTTTTGTTTTCGTGCGAGCCATTACGACGCTCTCAGCGACGAGCTCACGATCTGACCGCCCGCCGACCAGCACGACCTGCATTCCGAAGTCATGGGTGAGCGCATCGCTCACCTCAGCCCATCGCTCGGGCGACCAGTCCTTCTCGGGCTTGCTGGTGGCGACCACGATGGAAGCGATGGGGCGGTTGATTCCCGAGACGAACTCACGTTGCCACTGCCGTTCGCCTTCCCACGGCCCGAGGTCCCAGACTACCGGCTCCGGCGTCACGCCGAGTGCGCCTAGAAACTCGAAGTACTGATCCTGGACGTGCTGCACTGGATGCGGGGGAATCTTACGGTTGGTGAACAGCCAGTTCATATCGCGCGCCCGGGAGCGATCGAATCCCAGCTTGATTGGTGATCGCGTCAGTGCGGTGACGACCCCAGCCTTGAAGTAAACCTGCAGATTGATCACGAGATCAAACCGCCGTTGCGCGAGCTCGCTTCGGACAGCGGCAAAGGCAGAAAGTCCGCGCGACCGATCGAAGATGACGATGTCGTCGACCGACCGGTGGCTCCGCACGAGAGCAGCCGGGCCCGGCTGCAACAGCCAGGTGATCCGCGTCCGCGGGTTCACCCTCTTGAGCGCGTTGATCACCGGCAGAACGTGCACTGCGTCGCCGACCGCGCTCATCATCACGATGCAGATATTGTCCGGCACCCTTTTGAGGTCCGGACCTGTCATTCCGTGCTCCTCGACCGCAGATACTCCTCGTCCGCGGCGGAGTAAGGGAGCGCGCGCAGATCGCGCCACTTGCGCAACGATCTAATCAG
>DATBXT010000017.1:0-5919 GCA_036514115.1 Gemmatimonadaceae bacterium | reverse complement strand
GCCAATCGCCATATACAGTACGGACTGATCGACGGGCGACACGTACTCCGTCTTCTGCCTGGCGGCCAGCTCCGCAGCAAATTGTGTCGCCAGGGATGGATCTCCACCGAGAGCGAGCGAATACGCCAGCGTCGCCTTGGTTGTCGTCCCGTAATCCGGCGCCAGCGCCAACGCTTCGCGCAGCACTCGCTCCGCGGCGCCGTAGTGTTTTTGCAGGGTCAGCAGCATTCCCTGGATCCGATAACTCTCCTCGGCGGTCGGATTCATGGCGATGGCCCGATCCAGATGATATCGGCCCTGGTCGTATTTCCGAGCGTACAGATAGCAGTATCCCAGACTCCGGCGCACGGAGATTGACGCCGGATCGTTCTCCTGTGCTGTGTGCGCTTCGATCAGAGCTTCCTCGAAGTGTCCGCGCGAGGCCAGCATGAACGCGTACCACTGGTGCGAGGGCGCGTACCGCGGATCGAGCTCGATCGCGCGGCGAAATTCTGATTCGGCCTCGTCCCACCGCCAATCATAGATGAACAAGCTCCACGCCAGCGAGGCATGCGCCTCGGCAAGTGATTCATCCAGAGCGATCGCCTTGCGCGCATAGTACTTCGCCTTCTCGTGTCCTTCGTGCACTGGGACGTTACGGTAATCGAGGTGCAGCGAGTACGAATCGGCGAGCCCCGTGTATGCGAGCGCGTACTTCGGGTCGAGCGCGATCGCCTCCTCGAAGAATTTGATTCCTTCGACGACGCCATCCGATGTGCGCTTGTTCCACGCATATCGCCCGCGCAGGTAGCGGCCATACGCCTCGACGTTGTCGGTGTGGCGGTCGGTGGCGGGTGCGGCCAGGTCGGCGAAAGACGTCGAGCGCAGCGTCGTCACGATAGTACGCGAGATCTCGTCCTGAATGGCGAAGACATCATCGAGCTTTCGATCGTAGCGCTCCGACCACATCAGTCGGCCGTCTTCCGTCGAGGTCAGCGACGCGGTGATGCGCAGGTTGTCGCCAGAGCGTCTAACGGTACCTTCGAGGACTTCCGAAACCTCCAGCAGCGCGCCGATCGCCCGCACGTCCTGCGCTTTCCCCTTCAGCGCGAAGGCAGATGTGCGCGACGCTACCCGCAGACCTTCCACCTTCGCCAGTGCGTTGATCAGCTCGTCGGTGATCCCGTCGCTGAGATACTCGTTGTCCGGGTCCGGGCTGGAGTTGACGAATGGCAGAACGGCGATACTCCTCGCCATCATCGTGAACGGCCGCGTGGGCTCCGTCCGTGCCCGGTTCAACGCATCGCAGAATTCGGCGATAGTCGTGTAGCGCTCCGCGGGGTTCTTGGCGAGAGCCTTCTCCAGCACCCGCTCGACGCCGGCCGGCGCTTCCGGTCGCAAGGACCGCAATGGACGGGGTCGCTCTGTAACCTGCTTCGCCATCGTTGCTCGGGGCGTCGCACCAGTCAGCGGCGGCTCGCCAGCGAGCATCTCGTAGATCACGCACGCCAGGCTATAGATGTCGCCAGGAACTCCGACAGCGCTCTCACCGGCGGCCTGCTCCGGACTCATATACTCGGGCGTGCCGAGGGTGAAACCGGCAAGGGTCAGCGTTTCACTCTCGCCTTCGGAGCTTGCCCGGACCTGCGCAATACCGAAGTCGGACAGCAGCGCGTGATCGTCGGCAAAGAGAATATTCTCCGGCTTCACATCGCGATGGACGAAACCGTTCCGGTGCGCATAGTCCAGCGCGGCGCCCACTTCGTGGGCGATCCGGAGAGCGTCGTCCGTGGTCAGCCGCTTATCTCGCCGCAGCCTGTCGCGCAGTGAGCCGCCCGGCACATAAGGCGACACATAGTAGAGGGAGCCGCCGGACTCACCGGAGTCAATTAGCGGCAGGAGGTGTGGATGCGAGAGCCGGGCGGCGATACCGATCTCCCGCATGAATCTTTCCGCACCGACCGACGCGCCAAGCTCTCGGCGCAGCACTTTGATGGCGACCTTACGGCGGTGCTTGCGTTCCTCGGCGAGATGCACCGTGGCCATACCGCCCTGGCCGAGCAGACGTTCTATGGTGTATCGGTCAGCGAAGGACGACGTGAGAGCGAATTGGGTGTCGCCAAGGTCACTCGGCTGGAGCCGCGGGCTCTGTGACATGTGGGAAAGCTATCGCCGCGCTACTACCCTCGCTTGAAGAACTGAACAGCGCGCTCGTGCTTCTTGGCGGCCGCGAGGCTCTTGAACGTTCCGAGATTCTTTCGTTTGCCGGTCTTCGCGTTCTTCTTTCTCGAGTACAACCGGTACTGTCCCGATTTCAGCTTCCGAATCATGACTTCCCCTCGCGTTGAGCCTGAACGGCGACGGATTTACTTGGATGCGCCGAGGATCCCGCCACCGTTGTCGAGCCTGCCGACTACCACGAGAACGCGTTTGACTCCGGGAACACCCATCGCGCTCAGCGTCGATGTCTCGCGTATCTGGAGTTTGGGCGCGCTCAGCTTCCACTCATCGACAATCCAAGCTCCCGACCGCACCCGGCGGAAACGAGTAAATCCGCCGGCATCGTAGCGGCTGAGCGCGCCGGCGTTGACGAAGCGGAAATTGATCTCCCGCAGCTCCGACGTCCTTTGATCCACCCAGAGCACACCGGCGATATCGGCGATTTTGCGCCCAGGTATGGGCTCGAAGGCGACACCGATCTGGGCGGGCCGGGCGAGTTGTCGCACCAGCTTGAAGCAGTGCGTGGCGCCGAAAGCCTCGGATAGCAGCACCGTTTCGTCGGGTCCGTAAAACACCCAGCCCTTGTCCTCGTCTCCGATCACGTAGCCATCGCGCGCCAGCGATAAAGGATCCACGGCGCCGAACGGTCGCCGATCCCTGATGGCGAACTCACTGCTGTCACCCGCCGTGATCTTCCCGTCAGTCGTAGTCTCGCGCCGGTACTGGTGTGCGCGTCCCATCCCCGAGAGATCGTCGAGCGTCAGCTGGCTCGATCGAAGCGCCTTGTCGATCTCGTCCCAGACTGTCAACAACGCCTGCGCGTTCGGATCGTTGCGCGAGCACTGCGAGGTGGAGTTGACCACTATGCTCTGGAGAACCACTCGCGGGCTTTCCACGTTCAGTATCAGCTCACTCGAGCGCGGAAGCGTGAGCTCGCTCGACACCCACGGCAGGTAACCAACTCGACGTACGCGAATCCGATATGCGCCACGCGCCGCGAAGAGCACCCGGGTGCCCTGCTCGCTGGCGAGTCCCTCGGCGACGACGCTGTCCCGGGAATTCAACAACGCGACGAGCGCGCCGCTTACCTGCGATCCGTCGGTCGGGTTGAGCTTGATGCGCAGCTCGGATTTCCCGTCCTGCGCACCGAGCGATGACGCGGCCGCCGAGACGAAAATGATCCCGAATAGAAGCGCCCGAACTTTCATGCTAAGGCTATGCATCAGCGCCGCGTCGCTCAGCTGCCTCTTATGATCTTGAAAATGCTATTGCCCGAAATCAGATAAAGCTCGCCGGCAAAGTCCTGCCCAAAGGAGGTAACCGAGCTTGATGTCAGCCCCCAGTCGTGCTGATCCACCGCCGTACCGTTGTCAAAGCGGAAACTCTTCAGGAATCCGGCGCAGTAATCGGAGTAGAGATAGTGACCTTGCAGTCCTTCTATGGCCGTCCCTCGGTAGACGTACCCACCGGTTATCGAGCACGCGGGGTTGTGGCCGTAGTCGATTACGGGCAGCTGAAGGCCAGTCTGATTGCACGACGTCGCGTTGTAGCAGCTCGCGCCTTCCATGATGTTCCAGCCGTAGTTCACTCCCGCCTTGCTTGCTGGAACGACGTCCACTTCTTCGTGGGCGCCCTGGCCGACGTCCGCGATGTAGAGATTTCCGCTGGGTACATCGAACGCGTAGCGCCAGGGATTTCTGAGACCCTTTGCCCAGATCTCTCCGCGATGGTTGGCCTGGCCGACGAACGGGTTGTCGGCCGGGATCGCGTAAGGATCACCGTGATCGACGTCGAGCCTTAGCAGCGCGCCCAGCAAGGTGTTGAAGTTCTGGCCGTTGAGAAATGGATCGCCACCCCCGCCACCATCACCCACGCCGGCGTAGAGCATTCCATCCGGACCGAAGCTGAGAAGCCCACCGTTGTGGTTCGCCTGCGATGAATGCGGGATGGTGAGAATGAGCTTTGACGACGCGGGATCCGCCGATTCGTGGTCGAGGGTCATCGTGAACCGCTCGATCCTGATGTCGCCGCTCGGCTGCGCCGTGAAATAGACGTAGAAGGATCGATTCGTCGCGAATTGCGGATGGAAGGCGACGCTCAACAGCCCTCGCTCACCGCCATATAACACGCGACTAGTGAGGTCGAGAACGGGCTGCGGCTGCAGCATGCCGTTACGCAATATCCGGATGCGACCAGGCTGCTCGACGACAAAGACTCTCCCGTCGTCGAGAGGCTGGGTGAGAAATACCGGCGCGGTGAGGCCGGTGGTGACGAAAGGCGTCAGCGCGAGGCTGAGCCCGGAAGGCAACGGACCTCCGCCGGTGTCGACTGGCGAAGTCGAATCGTTACAAGCGGCGGCCGCGAACACCGCTCCGGATAAAAGCACACGAATGATTCGTGACATTCAGCACACCTGTGAAGAAAGGGAAGACGCAGTGCAATGATATATTTCACGCCTGCACAGCATCTCACCAGTCCGCGCAACTCATATGCCCCGCAAAGCCTCCTCCAAGCCCTCCGAGCGCAAGCACCGCGACCTTCTCCAGATCCCCGACTTCTCGGCAAAGGAGATCGACAATCTCTTCGCGCTCGCCGAGCGCATGCGATCGGGTAAGTACACGAAGAAGCCGCTCGCCGGAAAGTCGCTGGCCATGATCTTCATGAAGTCTTCGACGCGCACCCGCGTCTCGTTCGAGGTTGGAACGTGGCAGCTCGGTGGCCACGCACTGTTCCTTTCGCCGCGCGACGTGCAGCTCGGGCGGGGAGAGCCGATCGCGGACACCGCGCGGGTCCTTTCACGATATGTCGACGGCATCATGATCAGGACCTTCGCCCACTCGGAGATCGAGGAGCTGGCGAGATACGCCGACGTGCCGATCATCAATGGGCTTACCGATCTCGTGCACCCGTGTCAGGTCCTGGCCGACATCCTCACGATCAAGCAGCACCTCGGCTCCTACAAGGGGAAGCACGTCGCCTGGATTGGTGACGGCAACAACATGGCGAACTCGTGGATCAACGCGGCATCGGTACTTGGATTCGAACTCACGCTCGCCTGTCCCGAAGGCTACGACCCCGACGCCACCATCCTCAAGCGAGCGCAGTCGAAAGCAAAGGTGCGCGTCGTGCGCGACCCCGCCGAGGCGGCGACGAAGGCTGACGTCATCAACACCGACGTGTGGGCTTCGATGGGGCAGGAGGAAGAGCAGGCGATCCGTGAGAAGGCATTCAAAGGATACGTGGTCGATAACGCCCTCATGCGACGCGCCAACAAGAAGGCGATTTTCCTGCACTGCCTGCCGGCACACCGCGGGGAGGAAGTCGCCGCAGAGGTAATCGACGGTCCTCAGAGCCGGGTTTGGGACGAAGCCGAGAATCGTCTGCACGTCCAGAAGGCCATCATGGCGGCACTGATGGGAGGCGAGAAGCTATAAACCGGGGAGGTAACTAAATCCCCGAATTTCGGGTAACAACGCCGGTCGGAGCTCACCCGAAAATCCTGCGAACAAACATAAAAAAACGAAAGGATCGTGAACACAAATATGCTGTTCGCAAAAGGACTGTGAGAAGGGGTTAATAGCGCCTAGCGGGCCTTAACTCCTGTTGAGCTTGGGCTGGATGATCGTCTTTATGGTAACCCTTTACCATAGAGTCCCGATGCGCCGCCCGACGCCTTTTTCAGCTCCTTTCAGTCTTCTGAAGCTGGGATCCGCCGCCGTA
>DATBXT010000016.1:0-16785 GCA_036514115.1 Gemmatimonadaceae bacterium | reverse complement strand
TTGCGCAGGATCTTGCGCATTATGGACGCGACCTTCGCAATGACGTCAAGCTCCCCGAGCTTCTGGAGGCACTCATTGCCGAAACGTCGATCCCATGGCTTCGCATGCTCTACCTGTACTCCGCGGGGATCACGGACCGATTGCTCGAAGTGGTCGCGCGAGAGAGCCGCGTGTTGCCGTACCTCGACATGCCGATCCAGCACGGATCCGACGACGTGCTCGCAAGGATGCGTCGTCCCGAGCGGAAGCGCACGATTCGCGATCGAGTGAACAAATTCCGCGACGCCGTTCCCGACGTAGCGATTCGAACTACCTGCATCGTCGGGTTTCCAGGAGAAACCGACGCGCAGTTCGAGGAGCTGCTCGAGTTTCTGGAGGAGATACAGTTCGAGAGAGTGGGAGCCTTCACCTACTCGCCGCAGGAAGGAACGCGGGCAGCGCAATATAAGGACGATGTTCACGAAGCCGTGAAGCGTGAGCGGCTGGAGCGACTGACCGAGCTGCAACGAGCGATAACCTCCGAGCGGTACGAAGCGAGAACAGGCCGAACAGCTCGAGCCCTTGTCGATCGCGTGGACACGCAGAAGGGAACGTCACAGGCGCGTCTGCCCTGGCAGGCGGACGACGTCGATGGAATTACTCACATCGACGTGGCCCTCGCGCCGGGGACGATCGCCGAGGTGGCGGTGGAAGAAGTCGCGGACGATTACGATTTCCAGGCCTCGCTGATCCGCGTCTCAACTCCCGCCAGCGTCGCGCAGGCCCCGCGTGCCGCTCGGCAGCTTCCCATCAAGCAGGTGACGATCGGCAGCTTCGGTCGCTAGCATGCGATCAAGGGAGCTCATGTCGCGGGCGCGGGAGATTTTCCCCGGCGGCGTGAATTCCCCGGTGCGCGCTTTTCGTGGCGTTGGTGGCGATCCCGTGGTGGCGGCTCGCGGCGAGGGCTCACGGATCTGGGACGTCGACGGAAAGGAATACATCGACTTCGTGCTTTCGTGGGGCCCGCTCGTACTCGGCCATGCGCCGCCGATCGTGCTCGACGCGCTCGAGAAGACGATGCGCGACGGGACGTCGTTCGGCATGCCGACCGAGCTCGAGCTGCAGCTTGGGGAACTCATTCGGCAACGAATGCCGCACATCGAGATGATGCGGTTCGTCTCCAGCGGCACCGAGGCGACGATGAGCGCGGTTCGTCTCGCTCGAGCTTTCACCTCCCGCGACGTCATCCTCAAGTTTGACGGCTGTTATCACGGCCACGCGGATTCGTTTCTGGTTCACGCCGGATCGGGAGTCGCCACGCTCGGATTGCCCGACTCGCCGGGAGTGCCGGCGGAGTTGGCAGCGCTGACGCTTACGGCACCCTTCAATGATTTGCGCGCGGCGACCGATTTAGTTCGCGTCAACCGCCGCGCGATCGCGGCGATCATCGTCGAGCCGGTTGTGGGCAATTCCGGCTTCATTCCCCCCGATCCTTCCTTCCTGGAAGGACTGCGCGCTCTGGCCGACAGCGCCGGAACGCTTCTCATCTTCGACGAGGTGATGACAGGTTTTCGGATCGCCCCGGGCGGGGCGAGAGAGCGATTCGGCGTGACTGCTGACCTTACTACGCTCGGAAAGGTGATCGGGGGCGGCTTACCAGTTGCTGCATACGGAGGTCGCCGGGACATCATGGAGCGCGTCGCTCCAACGGGGCCTGTGTATCAGGCGGGAACGCTCTCCGGGAATCCGCTGGCGATGGCGGCGGGAATTGCGACACTTACTGCGTTGACCCCGGCGCTCCATGCGAGGATCGAGAAGCGCACCGCCGCGATGGTCGAGGGTTTGCAAAAGCAAGCTGACGCGCTCGGCATTCCGTTTACGGCTGACTCTGCGGGTTCGATGTGGGGATTTTTCTTTCGAAAGGGTCCCGTCCGCAATTTCAGTGACGCGAAAGCGTCGGACGTCGAGCTGTTCAAGCGATTCTTTCACGCTGCTCTGGAGCGGGGGGTCTATCTGGCGCCGTCACCATTCGAAGCGTCGTTCATGTCGGCCGCGCACAGCGACGATGACGTAGCTGGTGCCATCGAAAAAATGGGGGACGCGATGAGGCAGGCCAATGCGTAGGAGCATATCCCACTCTGCGTTCGGCATCGTCGGAGTTGCCGTGCTCGGCGTCGGCGCGTGCGTTTCGTTGTCATCGCCGAAGCCTGCGGGAAGAGAAAATATTCCTGTGGTGCACGTGCCGTACAAACCGGGCTCGGTGCAAATGGTTCGAATAGCTCTCGAGACAGCAGCGAAAACGGGGACCATCTCGTCCACCGGCCAGTGGGGCATGGGACACGGCGACGCCCAGGCGAGGCGGTTCGAGGCCGCCGTGGAAATCCCACTCGACAGTCTTAGCGCCGCAGAGCGAGAAGGATCCTTCGCCGAAGCGCGCGAAGGTTCACTGATCACCTGGAACGGGAAGAAATACCGTGGGATTCTGCGGATTTCGCGGACCGATTCGGGATTCCTCGTTATCAATGAATTGCCGATGGATTCGTACCTGCGCGGCGTCGTCCCCCTGGAAATCGGAAATCGCACCCCTGGGGAGATGGCCGCGGTCGAGGCACAGGCCGTCGCCGCGCGGACCTACGCCTACAAGCATCTTACCGCAGCGCGCGCGTTCGACATGTACGCGACTGTTCAGGACCAGGTCTATGGCGGCGTCGACGCTGAGAAGCCGCAGGCCGACGCCGCAATCATGAACACGGCTGACGTAGTTGTCTTGTACAACGGCCAGCCGATAACGACACCGTATCACTCTACTTGCGGCGGAAGCACCGCGGCGGTCTCGGAAGTCTGGTACGATCAGCCCGACGAGCCGTACCTGAGGCCCGTGAGCGACCGAATTCCCGGCACCGACAAGTTCTACTGCGACGCGTCGCCGAGGTTCAGCTGGACGCAATCCTTTGACGCGGCGGGCCTTCGCGCGGTGATGGAGAAGTACCTGGCCACTTACACCAACGCGCCCAAATCCAATCTGGGCCGAATCACTGACATCAGTGAACAGGGTCGCACGCCTTCCGGACGCATGCGTGCGCTGGCCGTCCAGACAACCAGCGGGACCTACACCCTGAAAGGAAACGATATTCGTTTCGTCCTCAGGGATCCGAAGGGGGCGATTCTGAACAGCACTTTCATCGACGTGCAGGAGTCAAAGGCGAACGGTGAAGTATCTAGTCTCACCGTCAGCGGCCGCGGATACGGTCACGGAATCGGAATGTGCCAGTGGGGCGCTATCGGACGCGCGCGCGCGGGGCAAGATTTCCGTACGATTCTAGAGACCTATTATCCCGGAACCACGATTGGCCGAATCGCAGGCTAGTTCCAAAGAATCCAGATCTACAAAGGATCCCGTTCGCCTTGGACTGGTCGGCGCGGGAGCGATCGCGCAGCTCGCACACCTGCCTGTGCTCTCCAAGATCAAGGGAGCGGAGCTGGTCGCCCTTTGCGATAACGACGGGCCGAAGGCGAGCGCCATTGCCGAGCGTCTGAAAGTGCCGGACGTTTTCACCGACATCGAGGATCTGCTGGAGCTGGACGAGGTCGATGCGGTGGTAATTGCTACGCCGAATCATCTTCACGAGCCGCACGTGCTGAGGGCACTGAAGTCCAAGGTCGACGTGCTGTGCGAGCGACCGCTGTCACTGACCTCTCGTGGCGTCGAGCGCATCCTCGCCGCCGCGAAGACGGCCGGTCGCAAAGTGGTCGTTGGAAACAATCACCGGTTCCGCAGTGACGTCCAGCAGCTATACCGCTTCCTCCAGGGCGGCGAGCTCGGCCGACTCATCGGCGTTCGCGCGGGACAGTATCAGTTCTCGACCAGCCGCACAGGCTGGCGGTTCCGGCGGCCGGAAGCGGGCGGCGGCGCGTTCTTCGAGCACGGTTATCCGCTCGTTGATCTCGCGTTATGGGTCGCGGATTTTCCGGAGCCGGTGCGTGTATCCGCACACATGGATCGCGCGCGCGGCGCCGCGAGCGTCGAGGATTCGATGATCGTGCACGTCGAGTGCGCGGGCGGAGTGAGCTTCAGCTTCGACGTATCATGGTCGTACGTCGGGCAGGAGGAGCGGTGGTGGTTCGAGGTCCTTTCCGGACGCGGCAGCGCGCGGCTCGCGCCATTGCGGGTCGTGAAGATGTTGAACGGAAAGCCAACCGACGTATCACCCAGCGGCGCGGCAGCGCGCGAGAGCGTCTTTCTGCAATCCTACCGCGCGGAGCTCGCGCACTTTGTCGCCGTGGTGAACGAGAGCACCCCCTACGAGGCTCCCGACGATCAGCTGGTGGTGATCAAGCTGATGGAAGCGATCTACAAAGCGGCGGAAGAAGGAAAAGAAGTTCGCCTGTAGCTGGTGAGACGATACACTGTCCACCACACCGCGAGATTGATGGGCAGCGCGAGGGCGATGATTTCACCGTTCTTCTCGTCGAACAAGGGAAGGCCCTGTGCGACGAATGCCAGCAAACAAATCGCCGCGATCCAACCTGCAAGCCGGACAGCTTTGGAGCTCGCCCGCAGAAAATAGATCGACAGCGGAATCAGGACGACGAGTCCGAGCGACAGCGGATTCATGTGCAGCACATTCTCGTTATGGCCCATGAAGTAGTGCTTGGTGAAAAACCAGGCAAATAGAAGAGCGGTTCCGGCGAGCCCTGCCACGAGACTCCAGAGCATCGACAGAGCTGTCGCACCGAAGGCGGCGACTCGCGAGCCACCTTCCGCGCTCCTCACCAGGAAGACGAGCGCAGTTGCGTAGAGAACTCCAGCCACCACGAACAGCCAGAAATACCTGGGAGGCGACGCGGGCTCAGGTGCACGGCCAGCGGTGTAGATCGCCATCTCCGACTTCACGAGCGGAATTTGGTTGCCGGCGGTGTCCGCTACCGTAACCGACCGGAGATCGTTGGCCATCCTCACCGGGAGGAACATCTCCTCCCACACCGAAAGCGGTTTATCCGCGGGTTGCCCGAGCGCGAAGGTGACACCGGTATAGAGTGGGATGTCGCCTTTCATCACCCGCTGGGTATGCCAGCGATACGAACCGTCGGTCTTCCGCGACACCGTTGCCGTCTGCAGCTGACCGCCGAGCGCGTGATCGAGCGCATCGCGAAGGCGCGTCGAACAATTGTCGCGGTAGTAGTCGTAGCGATAGAACTTGTTCTGCGGCAGTGCGTTCCACTGCAGGAATTCGGCGAGCTTGACCTTCTGCGCCGGCGAAAGATTTATCTCCTGCGCGAGAATGGACCGGTTCTGCGACCGATAGTACCGGACCATAGTGTTGTAATCGATCGGCTCCATCCAATATCGCGTGTCGCCGGTGATAAATCGCCAGATGAAATGCGGCTGGTTGAAGTCGAACATGCCCCAGTTGAAGGTCATGTCGGTGCCGCGGGTGCGGTCGCTGATCCAGATCGCGTTGTGGCCGAAGCGCTCCCACACGGCGTCACCCCAACCGAACGTCAGCACATACACTGTGAGATTCGACCCCGGCTCGGCGGGTGTGACGACGGGCACTGACTGAGCCGACGGCGGCAATGTGTCCAGCCGTTGTGCCGCTGACGAATGGGCCAGGGCGCACGCCAGGAATGCGAGAGCGAATGTGATCCGCGCTTTCATCGCCGTAAGATGCACCTGTGGCGCGGTTCGTACGAGGGTAGTCCGCGCGCCAACGTGCAAACAAAAAGGCCCACCCAAAGGTGGGCCGGCACTACGTGTATCGCTTAGCGCGTCTGACCGACTTTCTCGTTCTCGCGGTGAGAGCGGCCGGATGACGGCTGCTGCTGATTCGAGGTGCCCGTTCCGACCTCGGCCTGCTGCTTCTGCTGCCCCTGACCGCCGATCTGAATCCGCTTCGGCTGCGGCAGTGCCGCCTTCGGAATGTGAATGGTCAGCACTCCGTGCTCGAAGTCTGCCTTGATCTGATTTTCGTCTACGCCCTGCGGAAGCTGGAAGGTGCGCATGAACGTGCCGTACGTCCGCTCGACAACCTGGTAGCGCTCGTCACCCTCTTTCCGCTCCGCTGACTTTTCCCCGCGGACCGTCAGCACGCCATTTTCCGCCGTGATCTCAACGTTTTCCGGCTTCAGGCCCGGCAGCTCGGCTTCGAGGCGGATCTCGGACTCGTTCTCCTTGATGTCGACCGCCGGTGTGAAGCTGCTTCCGTCGCGCGCGAAGGTATCCTCAAACAGCCGGTCGATCTCGCGCCGGAGCCCGAAAATCGGGGAAGTCGTCGTCATCCTGTAAAGCATTTTCGTCTCCTGTAGTAAGGGTTGAGTGTGTTACTGCCGGCCCGAGAATTGGCAACGCGCAGACCACTTTTTCTTTGCCAATTCGGCAACTTGCCTTGTCACTTTGAACGGCGGAACGGTCAAATCTGCAGAGGTATTGATGACCCGAAACCACGTCGCAGCCGTTCCCGCTAACTTGTTTGATGAGTCAGGTTTAGCTATACTTGTCAGCTACGTTCGAATCACCGAGAGAGACTTTTATGAAACCCGATATCCACCCAGTATACGCCACGGCGACCGTTCGCTGCGCATGCGGGAACACATATCAGACCAGATCCACCCAGGCAGAGATCCACACGGACATCTGCGCCAACTGCCACCCTTTCTTTACGGGCAAGCAGAAGCTCGTCGATACAGCGGGACGCGTTGAGCGCTTCCGCCAGAAGTACGGCAGGCCAGCGGCTAGCACCAGCTCTGAAACCTGAGTCTCCGCGACCGGCTCAGGGACGCTATCGAGCGTGCCTCTGAGGTAGAGCGAGAGCTCTCCGATCCGAAGACCGTACGGGACCAGCAACGCATGGCGGCGCTGGGCCGCGAGCACCGGCATCTGATGCCGCTGGTGGAAATGGCCAACAGACTCGATAAGTACGAACACGAGCTCGCGGAGACCCGCGAGCTCGTCGAGTCTGATGACCCCGAAATGGCGAAGGAAGCTGAGGCGGAAGCAGTCCGTCTGGAAAAGTCCATCGACGACCTGCTGGAGCAGATCAAGCCCGCGCTCGTGCCGCATGATCCGCTCGACGATCGACCGGCCATTGTCGAGATTCGAGGTGGTACTGGTGGGGATGAGGCGGCATTGTTCGCCGCGGATCTGTACCGCATGTACACTCGTTTCGCCGAAGGCCGCCGCTGGCGCATCGAGACGATCTCGCAATCCGACGGCACCCTCGGCGGGATGAAGGAAGCAATCTTCAAGATCAAGGGAGAAGGAGCCTTCGGAGTCATGCGCTGGGAGTCCGGCGTGCATCGCGTTCAGCGGGTGCCGGTGACCGAAAACCAGGGGCGCATTCATACGTCCGCCGCCACGGTGGCGGTGCTCCCGGAGGCCGAGGAGATCGACCTCAAAATCGAGGACAAGGATCTCCGCATCGACGTGTTCCGCTCTTCTGGCCCGGGCGGACAAAGCGTGAACACAACGGACTCGGCGGTCCGCATCACCCACATTCCGAGTGGCATCGTCGTCAGCCAGCAGGATCAGAAATCACAACTGCAGAACAAGCTCAAGGCGATGGAAGTGCTGCGCGCCCGGCTACTCGACGCGAGAATTGCGGAGCAGGAGGCCGCCCGTGCCCGGATGCGAAAGACGCAGGTAGGTACTGGTGATCGCTCGGCGAAAATCCGAACGTACAACTATCCGCAGAACCGTGTCACTGACCACCGGATCAATCTTACGCTCCACGAGCTGACGAAAGTCCTGGACGGGGACATCGATCCATTCATCGAAGCACTCAAAGTTGCAGACGTGGAGGAAAAGCTTGGTGAATAAAAGCAGCACCACTCCCTATTTTCCGACGACGCTGCCGATCGGCACCATCGGAGATCTGCTCGCAGGCTGCACGGCCATGCTGGAATCAGAAGGAGTGGAGGATCCCCAGCGCGAAGCGCGTGAGATTCTCGCCGCTGTTCTGGATGTGCCGAAGTTCTGGGCGGCGGCAAACTCGATCGCGGATGCATCGCCGGATGTTGCAATCGCGGTGATCAGAGCCGCGATGCAGCGCGCGATCGGGGCTCCGCTGGCTTACGCTGTTGGTCGGGCGTCGTTTCGGCATCTCACCATTGAGGTTGACGAGCGGGTGCTAATTCCGCGCGTCGAGACCGAAGTCCTTGTTGATCGCGTTCTCGAGCGGTGCAGCGGTGACATGCGGCGCATCGCGGATATCGGAACCGGGTCGGGCGCGATCGCCCTGTCACTGGCGTTCGAGCGGGAGTTCGACCTGGTGCTCGCTACCGACGTTTCCGTCGACGCGATTGCCGTCGCCTCTGCCAACGCGGCTTCGCTTCGCACAGTGCTCAAGTCTCCGGTCGAATTTCGGCTCGGATCGCTGCTTTCTCCGCTCGAGGGCGAGATGCTGGACGTGATCGTTTCCAATCCGCCATACGTGAGCTTCGCGGAGCTGCCTCAGCTCCCCCCGGACGTGCGTGATTGGGAGCCGAGTCTGGCATTGCTCTCGCCAGAGGATGGGTTAGGCGCAACGCGTGAGCTGGTGCGCCAGGCGCCTCGGTACCTCGCCGCGGGCGGACTGCTGGCGGTGGAAGTAGATACGCGGCGCGCCGGCACAGTCGCGGAAATGGTTTCGGTGGATGACAGGTATGCGGACGTCGAAGTCCTGCTGGATCTGACCGGACGCGAAAGGTTTGTCTTCGCGCGCAGAGCCTAGCCGCTCGGAAAGGAGAATAAATGGTTGAAGACAAAGCAAAGGAGCTGGGACGACTGATTGGCCAGAGTCCGGAGTACCAGGCGCTCAAGCGATCGAGCGAAGCGCTGAACGAGGACAAGGAAGCAGTCGTTCTGCTGCAGGATATGGAAAAGTTGCGTGGCTCGGCGCAGGACCTGATACAGCGCGGTGAGAACCCGACGCCGGAGATGGAGCAGCAGCTCGATACCATGCTCGAAAAAATTCAGTCGCAGCCCGCCTACCAGCGCGCCGTCTCCGCGCAGGAGAACTTCGACAAGCTCATGATGCGCGTGAATCAGTGGATCATGGACGGCATGAAGAAGGGCGCGGCGAGCCCGATCATCACACTTTCCTGAGTGGTCGGTGCCAAGCCCGATCATAGCGCGAAGCTGAATGGCGCGCGGTAAGGTCGTAGTTTTCGAAGGAACGGAAGGCGCGGGCAAGACAACCCAGATCCGTCTTCTCGCCGAACGCCTCGCTGTCGCCGGAATCGAGTGCGTTGCCGTTCGCGAGCCTGGTGGAACGCCCGTCGGTGACGCCATCAGGGAGATCCTCCTCCACCCGGAGAAAGAGATCACCGCCGCGACAGAGGCGCTGCTCTTCATGTCGTCGCGCGCCGAGCTCGTTGCGAGGGAAGTGCTGCCTTCTTTGGAACAGAGTATGGTGGTGTTGGTCGACCGCTTTTTCCTTTCCACGTACGCCTACCAGGTTTTCGGGCGCGGTCTACCGGAAGAGGAAGTGCGAGCCGCGAACCGGCTGGCGACGAGCGGCCTCGTTCCGGACCTGACCCTGTTGCTCGACGTGCCCGCGGCGGAAGGCCTGAGTCGCGCCGATTCGCGGGGAGCGCGGGACCGGATGGAAAACGCGGCGGATGAGTTCCACCATCGCGTCGCGGACGCCTTCCGGCGGTTCACCGACGCCAAATGGCAGCACTCCCATCCGGAGTGCGGACCAATCAAGTTGATAGATGGCACCGGCGACGAGAGATCCGTGCATCAGCGCATTGTCTCAGCGTTAACCGCTGCCTTCCCGCAACCTTTCGGCGCCCTGAAGAGTTAAACAAGTCATGAACCTGAAGCTTCCAATTCTCAGCTCGTCCACGCGGTCCCGCACCATGATTGTCGCGGGCACAATGCTCGCCGCGCTCGTGACGGGCGGTTGGCTGTTGCAGCGGGGCGCACGGACGGGAACCTTCACGACCTACGAAGGCGCCAAGCTGTTTGAGAGCGTTTTCCGCCGCATTCAAAATGATTACGTGGACCCGGTCAGCGATTCGGCGCTTTACGCCAAGTCGGTCGACGGGATGCTGTACGAGCTGCGTGACCCGTATTCGACCTTCCTTCCGCCCGATCGCTTCGCGCGTCTCAACGAGAGCACGAGCGGGAATTATGCGGGACTGGGAGTCGAGGTGGATCTGCGAGATGGCTGGCTGATCGTAGTCGCGCCGCTTCCTGGCGGCCCGGCCGAGCGCGCCGGCCTTCAGCCGGGCGACCGCATCATAGAGATCGCTGGAAAGTCGACGAAGGGTTGGACAAACGAAGAGGCGTCGAAGCTGATGCGCGGGAAGCCGGGGACCCCGGTCGATTTGAAGATCGAAAGGCCCGGCGTCACCGCGCCGCTCGAGTTCAAGCTTCAGCGCAGCACGATTCACCAAAGTGCAGTACGCCGCACGGCGTTGCTTGCCGACGGCGTCGGCTACATAGATCTCAAGGCGTTCAGCGACTCCACCGCAAAGGAGCTCAGCGGGGCCGTCACGGCCTTGCTCACGCGGGGGATGAAGACGCTGATCCTCGATCTCCGCACCAATCCCGGCGGGTTGCTCACCCAGGGCGTGCGGGTGTCGGACCTGTTCCTCGACGATGGGCAGAAGATCGTCAGCATGCGCGGGCGGATACCCGAGACGAACCGCGAGTACGCGGATACGGCGAAGCAGACATGGCCGAACCTCCCGTTGACCGTGCTCGTCGATGCGCGCAGCGCCAGCGCGGCCGAGATCGTTGCGGGTGCGCTGCAGGACCACGATCGCGCCGTTATCGTGGGGACGCCTACCTACGGTAAGGGCAGCGCGCAGACTGTCATTCCTTTCGGCGATCAGGGCGGGCTCAAGATCACCACTGCGCGCTGGTTCACTCCAGTCGGCCGCTCGATCACTCGGCGGCAGCCAAGTGATGATGAGAGCGATGATCCGGTGACACCGGCGCGTGAGCGGTACCGCACGGATGGTGGCAGAATCGTTTACGGCGGGGGCGGTATCACGCCAGACGTTCTCGCAGGCGACAGTACGACTCCGCCCGAAGAGGTCAGTTTCATGCGCGCCCTCGGAACGAAAGCGCCGCTCTTCAGGGACGCGGTAACGGACTACGCGTTGTCCCTGAAGGCGAGTCACGGCGTAGCCAATCCCGATTTCTTCGTGACGCCGGTAATGCGCAACGAAGTGTGGAAGAGAATGACCGCAAGGGGGATCGACATACCGCGCAGCGTTTACGATGAGGCTGAGCCGCTTGTATCGCGCGTCGTTGGTTTCGAGATCGCGCGCTACGTGTTCGGGCCCGAGGCGGAGTTCCGTCGGCGGGCTTCTGCGGATAAGGTGCTGCAGAAGGCGCAGGAGCTGGCGCACGGTGCCAAGTCCGAGCAGGATCTTCTGCGCCGAGCGATGTCGCTCGCGCCGGCGGCAGACTCTGCCGACAGCAGTGCGGGAGGAGGGCGTTGAGCGAACGGGTCTTCATAATCGGACCAGGACACGTTGGGCGCGGTCTTTTCCGCGCCTTTCGCGCATCAGGGGTCGATGTCGTCGGGCTACACGGCAAGCGGCCGTCCGGGGTGAATACATCCACCGGGGCGATCCCCGCCGATGCGGCGCGCGCCAATGTAGTGATGTTGTGCGTGCGCGATACGCAGGTAGACGACGCGATTGCGGAGGTGGCCGCTGCTGCCGAATCGGGACGAATCGCGCGCGGATCAGTGATCCTTCATACGTCGGCAATCGCGGAGCCCGCCGGCGCCGCCAAGCTCACCGATGCCGGGTATCCAGCGGGAACCTTTCATCCGCTCGTTCCTTTCAGCGATCCCGAGATTTCAGCGGAGCTGCTGCGGAAGGCGTGGATCGGCATCGACGGCGATATCGCGGCCCGGAACGCGTCACGCCGACTCGCCGGACATCTCGGGGCGCGGACGCTCGACATCCCGCCCGGAAAGAAAGCCGCGTATCACGCGGCGGCGGTTATCTCCTCGAACTTTCCGGTGGTGCTGGCGTCGGTGGCCGGCCATCTCCTTCACGACATCGGCATCCCGGAGGCGAGCGCGTATCAGGCGGTAGAGAGCCTGATGAGCGGGGCGCTCGCGAACATGAAGCGAAGCCTACCCGACGATGCGCTCACCGGCCCAGTGGTGCGGGGTGAGCTGGAGACCGTAGGGAAGCACCTGCGCGGACTGACGGGCCACGACAGTGCCCTCGAGGTTTATCGCGCGATGTCCGCGGCCGCCGGCGAGATCGCGCAGCGGCGCGGGGTCGATCAGAAAAAGCTTGCCGCGATCTCGGGACTGGTCAGACCGACGAGATAGCGCGGCTCCGCGCACCACAACGCCGCGCTGGCTTAGAACTGGACTCCGCGGGACTGGTCGACCACTTTCGCGCCTTTGGGAGGTGCGAAGCGAAACGCCGAGCTGCTGATGGAAGGATTCGCGGTAAAGCTGGTAATGACCACGTGCCGCTTGAGTCCCGTCGCCGTCTCGACATCGAATTGCCTGATGCTCGAATCATTGTCGTCGATCCAGACCTTTGCGCTCTTCATATTCGCGTTGGCGCGTTTCGGAACCAGTGTCACGGCGTGGGTGGCTCGGCCACTCACTGTCGCCGCGCCCGAGGCGCTGACCTGAAAGCGCGAGCGGGGTGAATCGAGAAACTCCTGCGCGGGATCGAGCGCGGTAGCGTTTCCCCCGGCGTACGGCATCCGCATCACCTGGCCGGGCGTGCTGCTGGGCAGGTACACCCACAGCGTGGAGCCGTCCGCCGCGACGCGATCACCGCTCGAGAAATTGATGCTGAGAAGATTCGGTTTCTTTCTCAGAATCACGCCCGTAGTGGTCTGCGTGGTGCCGGTAAGAGGGTTGGTGAGCGTCTGACGGAATTCTGCACGCATGCTCGTCAGGCGTCCGTAAGCAGCAACCGCGCGATCGATGATCGCATCCGCATTCTGCGCGCTGACTGCTGCCGGGGCGATAAACAAAGCGGCCGCGACGGCCGCACCAGGAAAGAATTGTCTCATGCCTGAGATACCCGGCAGGTGCTATGCCGTTCCTGATTTCGGGGGAACACTGCGACCGATCGCGGCGGCGACCGCGCGAAGCTCACCAACCAGTTGGGTGAACTGGTCAGGATAGAGCGACTGCGCACCGTCGGAGAGCGCGCGGTCCGGCTCTGGATGCATCTCGATCATCACGCCATCCGCGCCAGCAGCGACAGCGGCGCGCGCCATCGGAATGACCTTGTCGCGCAAACCCGTGCCGTGACTGGGATCGGCGATGATGGGCAGGTGCGAGAGCCGGTGCACGATCGGGATTGCGGTGAGATCGAACATGTTGCGCGCCGCTGGATCGAAACTGCGCACCCCCCGCTCGCAGAGAATGACATTCCCATTCCCTTCGGCGAGAATGTACTCCGCACTGAGGAGCAGCTCATTGATGGTGGCCGCCGGCCCGCGCTTGAGCAGCACCGGCTTTTTTAGCTTGCCGACGGTCTTGAGCAACGAGTAGTTCTGCATGTTGCGAGCGCCGATCTGGATGCAGTCAGCTATTTCGGCGACGAGCTGCGCGCCCTCCGAATCCATCGCTTCCGTGACGATGGGCAATCCAGTTTCTTCGCGTGCACGAGCGAGCAGGTGGAGACCTTTCTCGCCCATGCCCTGGAAGGAATACGGAGAGCTGCGCGGCTTGAACGCGCCGCCCCGGAGAGCGGTGCCGCCGGCTGCCTTCACCATTCGCGCGGCGGAGAGGATCTGCTCCTCGGATTCTACCGAACACGGTCCGCCGATCACCACTACGCTGTCGCCGCCGACGGTGACCCCGGGGGCGAGCTCGATGACCGTGTTCTCGGATCGCCACTCGCGGGAGACCTGCTTGTACGGCTGGGTGACGTGGATGATCTGCGCTACGCCCGGCAGCGCTTCGATGCGGGAGGCGTCGACGCGGCCGTCGTTTCCGACCAGTCCCACCGCAGTGCGCTGCGCGCCCGGCATTGGGCGCGCCTGATAACCCATCTCTTCTATGATGCCTACCACGCGATCGACGTCTTTCGCCGTCGCGTCGTGAGCCATGACTACTAGCATTTTACGCGATTAGTGGAGCTGTCCCAACGACCTCGGCGGACTCGTCGTGCAGCTGCGGTGTGTGCGCGGGATGCGCCGGGGTGATGGTTTCATCCACAGTCCGACCCCGCATGCGGACGCTGACGAGCGAACTTACGCCAGGCTCCTGCATCGTCACGCCATAGACGGCATCGGCCGCCTCGGTGGTCGTGCGCGGGTTATGGGTGATGACGATGAATTGCGTCTTGTTCTTGAAGCGATTGAGCATTCGCACGAAGTGACCGATGTTCTGGTCGTCGAGCGGCGCGTCGACCTCATCGAGCAGGCAGAACGGGCTCGGCTTGGTGAGAAAGATTCCGAACAGCAGCGACAGAGCGACCAGCGCCTTTTCCCCGCTCGACAGGAGGTGAATTCGCTGAGTGCGCTTGCCGCGCGGCGACGCGTGAATCTCGATGTCCCCCTCCAGCGGGCTCTCGGGATTCTCGAGGCGCAGATCGCATTCGCCACCACCGAACAGCGTCATGAAGATATTGCGGAAGTTTTCCCGCACCTGAACGAAAGTCTGAAGAAAAAGCTCGCGCGCGGTGTTGTCGATCTCGCGGATCGCCTGCTGGAGCGAGTTCTTCGCCGAGTTCAGGTCGTCGCGCTGGGTGGTGAGGAATCCGAGGCGCTTTGTTTCCTCGTCGTGCTCTTCGATGGCGAGCGGATTCACGGGACCGAGGGCGTCGAGCTGCTCGCGGACGAGGGCCGCCTCAGTGCGCAGCGTGTCGTCATCCATCTCGAGAGATTCCGCGCCGGCGAGAAGCTCGTCGACGGGCTTCTTCCATTCTGCCTCGAGACGCTCGCGAATCGCCGCGCGGCGGCCCGACAGCTCGGTGTAACGCAGCTCCGCCGCGTGGAGCTCCTCACTCAGCGCGGAGGCGTGTCGGCGCATTTCAGCGAGCGAGTGCTCGTCCGATGAAAGCCGCTCGTCGATTTCGTGGACCTCGCGTTCGGAGTCGGCGGATTTCTCCTCCGTATCCTCGAGAGTGCGCTGGCGCGCTTCAAGATCGCCGTGCCACGCGGCCAGCTGCTGGGTGAGCTGAGAGTCTGCGCTGAAGAGCGTCGAGAGCTCGAGCTGCAGGAACTCGAGACGTCCGGTCGCGGACGTGAATTCCTCGTTGAGGTGACGGTGCCGATCTGCAGCCACTTCAACCTGGGCCTGAGCCTGGGCGCGGCGGATCTGGCTCGACGTCCGTTGCTCACGCGCTTCTTCCTGGCTTTGCTCCGCGGTAGCAAGCATCTCACGCGCGGCAGTAACTGCCGCCTCGCGCTCGCCGATCCGAATCTCGATATCCGACGTGGTGGCAGTGAGAGTTTCGATTCGCGTATTCGTTGCGCTCTCGCGCTCCGTCAGCCGCTCGATCAACGCTCGCGCCTCGGCGGCTTCCCGACCTGCGCGCTGGTGCTGTCTGCCCGCGGTGGCTGCGCGGTCCGCCGATTCTACGCTGTCTCTTGCCGCCTGCGACGCGGCTTCCTGCGCAACAATTGCCGAGCGCTCGGCGGCACCGAGCGCGGTACGCTCGGCCTCGGCCGCGGTGGCCATGGCGTGACGGGCACCTTCGGCATTGGCGACCGACTGCCTGAGATCGGCGATCTCAGCGCGCCGACGGAGTGGGCCAGGTCCCGTCTCGGGGGCAGGGAGCCATACTGCCCCGCGGGCATCCACAAATGCGGTACCGCTTTCCAAGGAAGTGACGCGCCCGAGGAGTGAACGCACCCAGCCACTCGCCGGTGAGGACGACGTTACGAGGCCCGCGAGATCACTGGAGATTTCATTGCCGTTCGACGTATCGCCATAGACCGAATCCACGGGCAGGAGGAGCAGGGGACCCGGCGCGGCGGACGCATGCCAGGCGCGCACAGCCTCCGCCACGTAGCGATCCCTTACGAGAACGGCGTTCACGGTCGGCCCGAGGAAGCGCTCGACCAGCGAGGCAGCGCTCGCGTCGGTGCTGATGAAATCGCTGAGCGGCCCGAGAACCGCGCCTTCACCGAATATTCCGCGCTCCTTCAGCAATCTTGCAGCGGCGGGCGCCAGACCCACCCGCTCCCGCTCGAGACCTTCAAGCGCGCTCAACTTCGCCGTCAGAGCTGTGTGCAGCTCCTCGGCGCGACTGAGCTCAGCGCGCGCTGCGAGCTCCCGCTCGCGGGCCTGCTGAAGTGCCTCACGGGAGCGGACGGCTATCTCACTGGTCTCGGCAACACGACTCGCTGCGATTGCCGCGGCATCATCCGCGGCAGCCAACTCGCGACGTGCGGCCTCGGCGGTATCGAACAGATGCGCCATCTCCTGCTCGAGCGCTGCTCGCCGCTCCGAAACCTCTTCGCGCTCCCTCTCCGCGCTCTGGCGGTCGAGGTGGGCGCGATGAAGTTCTTCGCGAAGGTCGCGAAGCGCCCGCTCACTCTGTTCAAGATTGCCGCGCGCCGCGCTGAGAGCCGCGCGCACCTGCTCTTCGTGCTGAGCGTGCAGGTTGAGCGACTCCTCGGCTGCGGCGAACTGAGCCTGCAGCTGCTCCAGCTCGGTCGATGCGCGTTCGAGCTCGGTGCTGACGCGCCCGGCAATCGCATCGCCCTCGCGACGCTCTTCCTCGGCCCGCGCGCGCCGGGACATGGCGTTGCGGAGCCTTTCCTCGGCGACGGCAATTTCGCCACGAAGCTGCTGTACGCCCTCACGCTGATCTGCCACCAGCTTGGCGAGCTCGCTCCGACGCGCTTCGGCTGTCGCCCGCTCCGTG
>DATBXT010000015.1:0-2351 GCA_036514115.1 Gemmatimonadaceae bacterium | reverse complement strand
CCGAAGATCTTCAGCAGCTCGTCGTCCCAGTCACCTTTACCGATGTCGTACAACATCGTCCGCGACGCATTGCTGGCGTCGGTGACGTGGACTTTGCCACCGGTGAGATTCCAGACGAGCCAGGAATCGACCGTTCCGAACGCGAGCTCGCCTGCCTTCGCCTTCGCGCGGGCGCCGCTCACATTCTGAAGAATCCACTGAACTTTGGTTGCCGAGAAGTAGGCATCGAGCACCAATCCGGTCTTGCGACGAATGACGCGATCGAGCTTCCGCGCTCTAAGTCGATCGCAGATACCGGCGGTGCGGCGGTCCTGCCAGACGATGGCGTTGCAGATCGGCTGTCCCGTCGCGCGATCCCAAACCACCGTCGTCTCGCGCTGATTGGTGATGCCGATGGCCGCGATGTCCGCCGCGCGAACGTTTGCCTTCGTCAACACCTCGGCGGCAACTCCCGCCTGCGTCGACCAGATATCGCGCGGGTCGTGCTCCACCCAACCCGGTTTCGGAAAGATCTGCTGGAATTCTTTCTGCGCGACGGCTACGATCGAACCCGCGTGATCGAATAGAATCGCGCGTGAGCTGGTGGTGCCCTGATCGAGGGCGAGGATGTGCTTCGTCACTTCCACACCATATGGTAGAGGAGGGCGCCGAGTACGCCGCCGATGGTCGGCCCTACTATAGGTATCCATGAGTACGCCCAGTCGGAGCTTCCTTTGCCGGGAATCGGCAGCACCGCGTGGGCGATGCGTGGCCCAAGGTCACGGGCTGGATTGATCGCGTAACCCGTGGGCCCACCGAGGGACAGACCGATTGCCATGACGATCAGTCCAACGAGTAACGGTCCAAAGTCTTTGGCGAGGTCGGAGCCCGGTACCAGGTTGGCGGGTGATAGTACCGCCAGCAGAGCCAGGACGAGCATGAACCCGCCGATGATTTCGGAGACGAGATTGGCAGCCGGCTGACGGATGGCCGGGGTCGTGGAGAAGACCGCGAGCTTGCTAACGGGATCCGGAGTTGCCTTCCAGTGCGGAAGGTACGCCAGCCAGACTACGACGGCGCCAACAAATCCGCCGGCGATTTGCGCGACGATGTACATCGGGACCTTTGCCCAGTCGAACGCGCCGGTCGTAGCCAGCGCAATGGTCACCGCCGGATTCAGGTGCGCGCCACTGATGGCGTTAACGCAATAGACGGCGATGGTCACAGCCGTCGCCCAGCCGGTGGCGATGACGATCCAACCCGAGCTGTTTCCTTTGGTGCGCTGGAGCACGACGTTGGCGACCACGCCGTCACCGAGGACTATCAGAAGCGCGGTCCCAAAGAACTCGGCGAGAATGGGGGACATTCGAGTCCGCTGAAAGTTTGAGCTCAAAAAGTGCGCGTCACGGGCGGGGAGCGTTAGTCCGGCACGTCGCAACCCACACCTGACTGCATCCGTTCCGTTGCTTTTTTACGCTTTGAGTTTTCTGATCTCAGCCACATAATTGGGTCTATGGATCACCCGTTCTTCGAAATCTCCATCGACATGCTGTGCTTTCTGGACTTCAACGGCTACTTCAAGCGACTGAATCCGGCGTGGGAACGTGCGCTCGGCTTCACCCGTGAAGAGCTGATGTCGAAGCCGTTCATCGAGTTCGTGCATCCGGAAGATCGCGAGCGCACGCTGAAGCAGAACGCGGCAGTAAGGAGCGGCGGGCAGGCGCTCGGATTCGAGAACCGGTATATGTGCAAGGATGGCTCATTCCGCTGGTTGCGGTGGAACGCGGCACCCAACTCAGTGGACGGAGTGATCTACTCGGTGGCGCGCGACATCACCGACGAAAAGAGTGCGCACGAAGAACGCGAGAAGCTGGTGCGTGAGCTGCAGCACGCTCTGGCGGAAGTCTACAAGCTGCGCGCGATATTGCCGATCTGCTCGTACTGCAGGAAGATCCGCGACGAGCAAGATCACTGGCACACCGTCGAGAATTACCTCGCCCAGCACACTTCGACGCTTTTCAGCCACAGCATTTGCCCGACCTGCATGAAGACCGAGGTCGATAAGCTCGAGGCTTGAGCGCTCACAGGCAGAACACGGCGTCGCCGACCGACCGCCTGGTCTCCACGGCGTCAACAAGCGAATCAATCGCGGATCGCAGCGTTCTCGCGAAATCAGGGACGGCGATAATTCCGGCTGCATCGAGGCCGGTACCGGCGAGCGCCAGCTCCACTCTCGCCCCCGGAACGATTACCGTCGACATCGTCCTCAGAATCTCGGCCAGCGACACGAACGCGTGCGACGAACGGGGCGAGATGTTGAGCAATCCGATCGGCTTGCACACCATGCCTGGTGCGCTCACCAGCCAGTCGAG
>DATBXT010000014.1:0-2396 GCA_036514115.1 Gemmatimonadaceae bacterium | reverse complement strand
TCGTTCAGGCCCTTGTTGATCACAATGCGCTGCTCGACCTGCGCGTTTGTGGTCGTGATCGCGTTCCAGACGGCGAGGTCTGATCGGCGCCACTCCAGGTCACCAATCGCCTTGCCGTTGCCGAGGCTCGCGGACGTGGAACGAATGCTGATCGTGGTTGTGCGCTGAGCACCGCTGCCCGATGCAACAGTGAAGGTCACTCCGGGCGTCGCGGTGACGAACCCGGCGATGTAATCCGCAGCGGTGGGCGCAGGGAACGTGATAGTTCCACCAGTAACGGTCAGAGTGCTTTTCTGCGCGACCAGCGGGGACGCCAAAGCCACGAGTGCGAACGCCATTGTCGCACCGGTGCTAACGCCACGCAGGGTCCACCGAAGGGCGCGCATTCCTGCTACCTGACCTGGTAATCGATCTGACCCGCAACGAGCTCGGCACCGCCGAAGTCGATGAGCGCGAGCACGACGTAATCACCCGCCGGCAGGTCGGTCGGGACATCGACAAGCACCCTGCGGACGGAGCCGGGCAACGTCGGGAATTCGGCGATAGGCGTCTGCGCCGCTACTGAGTTGTCGAGACGACGGAACTCCAGGTGTCCCTTGGCGACGAGGTGCATTCCGCCGGTATTGTGAAAGCGAATGGCGATCTGGCGCTTCAGCGCCTTCGGCGAAGCTGCGGTCGTCGTCCTCGAGGCAGGAGTGGCGGAAGCCGCCGGTGGCGCAGAGTCTACGATCGACATGTCTTCGATCGCCGCATCGCGGCTCAGGCCTGGTGGAGCAACGTAGACCTTTACTCCAGTGCGGAAAACGTATTGGAGCGAATTGCCCTTGGTGGTGCTCCGTTGGGGCAGCTCTTCGATGAAGATGATGTCCCAGCACTCGCGTGTGAGCGCGGCATTGGTCTGAACAGCGAGTCTGACGACGCGCGAGCTGTGCGGATCAATGCGAACTGAAAGCGGGGACACCGAGAGCATGACGCCGCACGATGTGCCACTCGACCCGGGAGCGAGGAAGCGGTTGTCGCCGTTTTCGACGCGGTCCCAGTCGGAGCGGCTGATCGTCGCCTGAACGGGTTTGTCGGAAGTATTCGATAGTGAGAAGGTCGTAGCGACGCGGTCTGTTCCGGGCGCGATCATCGTCACTTCGAGCGGATCTACCAGCAGCTGCGCGTGCGCGCCCTGCGAGACCCCTACTACAGCGCAGAGGGCGAGTACGGTACGCCGTACTCGCCCTCTGCGCTCTGCGCTCGCCCTTTCGGGCGAGCGAGAGCCAGAATGCCGCATGAGTTACGGAGCGGTGAGTGTAAAGACGATCGGCAGCGAGTAGGTACCAGGTGCGTTGCTGACGCTCGTGAAGTCATTCAACCAGCTGGTGCGGAAGAAAATCGGCGCCACAGTGCCATTGCTCGCGGCCGCGCCGGAGGTGAAGGTCACGTCGCTGCTCGTCAGAGCCGCGAAGGTGCCGTTGGACGCGGTCGACCAGGCAAGATCGCCAATGGACTTAACACCGCCGTCGGTGCCGAGGTAGCTCCAGTTCGAGCCGTTCTGTGACTTGATCTTGAGGGTCCAGCTTCTGTTTGCCTTGATCGTGAAGGTCGGGCCCGCATTCGGGATCACTGCGCCAGAGGCAACATCGTCAGCAGTGGGGTCGGTCAGGGCGGTGGTGGTCGAGCTCATGCCGAGCTTGACGAGGGCGCCGACGGTGACCGACGCGGTGTTGACTCCGTTGCAGCTGCCAATGCCGCTGCAGCTTTGCGCGTTTGCTTCGGTTGCGCCGATGACAGTGGCAAGCACCATCGCGGCCATGAGGGAACGGGTCGCTTTCATTGTGTGTTTCTCTCCGAGAAATTTTTGATGGTGCCGGCACTAGCCAAGGGCTGAAAACCGGTCCTTTCAAAGCAGGTTGGGTCGTGCACCTATAAGACGAGAACGGACCCCTCTTGCAACAGGGTTTTTACCCAGTTTTTGGAGAGAAGTCCGTTGACTTTTTGGACGGACTGCTACGCGAAACATAGGAGTTTTGCGTAGCTATTTTGGGCTCGCTGGACGCGTTCAATCCAGGGGCATTACCCGACAGATCAAGTAATATTTTTGCAGTTCGGCCTAGCGCCGAAACGCGTCGGTGTCTGTTCGGTTTGCGCTACTAACATTTTGCCAGATAATGCGATGAGGCATATCTCAACCGTGACGTTTGGCTGATAGAAAACCGCCCCTCCTCGTCATTACACTGGCGTTTGGCCGGGTCCGTAAAAAAACCGTTTTTCAATGCCAACTGTTTTACGGGGAGGTCAAAGTGAGCATCAATGCGAGCGAGTAATTTCCAGGCGTGTCGAGGCTCCAATTGTATACAGTCCGGAAGTGCAGCGTAACAATAGTGCCGTCGCTCGCCAGCCCATTTACA
>DATBXT010000013.1:0-8520 GCA_036514115.1 Gemmatimonadaceae bacterium | reverse complement strand
ATTTTTTGCGGCGCGTTCGTGGCAACGTTTCTCGCGTCCTTCATCGATGTCGGTTTCGTGCGCCTCGCCGGTCTCGGCGAAGGCAACTACTGGACGCTCTGGGGCACGCGCCTCCTGTCCAACGCCCTGACGACGCTGACGATCGGAGCCGTGATTCTGGCCTGGGCAAAACGGACCACCCTGTCGGAGATCCAGGCGGCGTCGACGAAACGTTATCTGGAGGCGCTGAGTCTCGCTGTCGGGCTGCTGACTGTCTCTCTCTACGTCTTCAACGACCAGCACCCCGCGCTCCATCCTTCGCCGGTCCTGCTCTACGCCCCGCTGCCGTTTCTGCTGTGGACCGCGATCCGGTTTGGGCCGCGCGGGACAACCGCTTCGTTGATGGTGGTCACTCTGCTGTCGATATGGGGCGCGGTGCATGGGCGCGGGCCATTTCTCACCGCCTCACCAGCCGACAACGCCATCGCCATCCAGAGCTTCCTCATCGTTGTCGCCATTCCCTTTCTGGTAATTACCGCCGTCATCGGCGAGCGCGAACACGCCGAACGAGCCTCTCGCGTCAGTGAAGAGCGACTGAATCTGGCCCTCGAGGCCGCGGAGGTCGGAGCGTGGGAGTGGCGCGCTGTGGACGACCGCGTGACCTGGTCCGAGAAGGCGAAAGAGATGTTCGGCCACCAGAGACCGGGTGAGGCAACACTCGCTGATTTCCTGAGTGTGGTACACCCCGAGGACCGGGCTTCACTGGAAGAAAGCATCCATAAATCTCTCGAGCACGGAACGTCCTACGAGCGTGAATTCCGCATTCAGCGTCCGGACTCGAGCACCGCGTGGATTCTCGGCAAGGGGAAGGCGCTCTATAACAGCAACGCGCGTCCGGCAAGAATGATCGGCGTCAACGTCGACATCACCGAACACAAGCTCAACACCGCGCTGCGTGTGGAAGAAGCAGGGCTGCGTGAAAGCGAGGGTAGGCTGAGAGCGCTGGCCGAGGCGATGCCTTCGATAGTATGGACGACGACGCCGGATGGCCGGCCCGACTACATCAATCGCCAGTGGTACGAGCGCACCGGTGCCGACCCGGCGGGTGACAAGGATAACTGGTATCTGATGATTCACCCGGAGGAGCAGCAGGCCGTACTAAACGAGTGGCGCCGCGCCCTGGCTACCGAAACGCCGTACGAAATCGAGTGTCGCCTCCGCTCCACGAAACCGGGGTTGTTCCGCTGGTATCTCCTGCGCGCGGTCCCCATCCGCGGCAATGACGGAGCGATCATACGCTGGTACGGGTCGGGCAGCGACATTCACGATCAGAAGGAAGTCGAACAGGCATTGCGCGAATCGCGACTCGAGCTCGAGACGCGCGTCGCCGAGCGCACGGCTGAACTTTCCGGCGCCATAATGCAGCTGCTCAAGGAGATCGAGGATCGCGTTACGGCTGAACAGGCGCTGCGGTTATCCGAGGAGCGTTTCGGAAAAGCGTTTCATGGGAATCCCGACGCGAGCATCATAACGCGAATGTCGGATTACCGCATCGTCGAAGTGAACAAGAGATGGGAGGAGCTGTTCGGGTACACGCGCGCGGAGGCAGTTGGGCGCAAGGGCAGCGAGCTCGGGATGATCGTGCAAGAGGACGAGCTGGCTGCACGGAGACTTGTGCTCGCTGAAGATGTGTTGCGCGAGTACGAAGTGGACCTCCGCACGAAGTCCGGGAAAATCCTGCGCGCGGCGCTCACCACCAACACCGTTGAGGTAGCAGGCGAACCTTGTCACATCGTCGTCGTCCGTGATGTCACCGAGCGAAAACGCAACGAGGCAATGCTTCATGAACAACAGCGCGAGCTGGCGCACCTCAGCCGCGTCTCCGCGCTCGGCGAGTTATCGGGAGCGCTCGCCCACGAGCTGAATCAGCCGCTTGCGGCCATCCTCACCAATGCGCGGGCCGCCCAGCGACTGATCGCGCGCAATCACCCCCACGCCGCGGATCTGCGCGAGATTCTTGAGGACATCGCCAGCGACGACCGACGCGCCGGCGAAGTGATCTCGCGGCTGCGGTCATTCCTGAGGAAGAGCGAGATCCAGCCGCGCCCGCTCAGGCTCTCCGACATCGTCAGCGAGGTTCTGAGCCTGGTCCACAGCGACCTCATTCAGCGTCGGATATCGGTGGACTCGCACGTGCCGCGTTCTCTGCCGCGGGTGATGGGAGACAAGGTTCAGCTGCAGCAGGTGCTGCTCAATCTGATTCTGAATGCCTCCGATGCGATGGCGCACATGCCACCGCACGACCGCCGCCTGGAGATCAGCGGAGCGTACAACGCCGACGGGGCGATCGAGCTATCCGTGCGCGATCATGGAGTGGGAATCGATCCCGTCCGGCTCGAGCAGATCTTCGAGCCCTTCGTCACCACCAAGGAAACCGGACTTGGCCTCGGCCTGGCCATCTGTCGTTCAATCGTCTCCGCTCACGGTGGGCGGCTGTGGGCCGTCAATAATGCGGATCAGGGCGCGACATTCATGTTGATGCTGGCCCCCGCCGACTCCGGCGCGACGATCTCCGGGTCCGCGGATCACCCGACTTCTTTCAGCGGACTTACACCTTCGGATAGTCAGTGACTGACTGCAGGGCCTCGAGCAGCCGGTAGTCCTCGAACGGTTTCTCCAGGTATGCGACGGCGCCGGCGTCGAGCGCCCGCTGTCGCGTCACCGGATCGTCCTGCGCCGTGACGAAAATGATGGGAATGGTTTTACGGCGGCCTGCGAGAGTTGCCTGCAGCTCCAGCCCGCTCATCCCCTCCAGGTGCACATCGAGCACGATGCAATCCGGGTCATCATCTCGCTGGAGATATTCTTCCACTGACCCGAAGGTGTATGTGCGGTAGCCCCAGAGCCCGATCAATCTCGCCACGGCCCGTCTGAAGGAATCGTCGTCATCCACGACGACGACCCTCGGTGGCTCAGCTCTTACGTGTGATTTCCACATCGCCAGGTTGATTCCCGACGATCACGTTATTTCAGCAATACGAGCTCGCCGATGCACTGTTTACTCCGAGGGTGGTAGGTCGTGCAAGCTCGGTTTATCGGCAGGCCCACGGAATTGGACCTTGGTGTGGAGGACGTATGGCCCCGTCCTCCACCGGCGGCAACTTACGCCAGCTGTGCTCTGTCTCGCGGCGTGGCCGTAAGATCGCTGCGCGCACGCACCGGAGAATTGCCCTGACTCTCCAGGCGATCGGCGATTCGAACCAGATCAGCAACTGATTGCGCGTGAAGTTTCCGCATCACGTTCGCGCGATGCAGCTTGACGGTGCCTTCCTTGGTGCCGAGGTGCGCGGCGATCTGCTTGTTGAGAAGGCCTTTCACCACCAGCCAGAATACCTGGGTCTCGCGCGGTGTCAGCGCGACAAGGCGATTCTCCAGCTCGCCGCGAACCTGGCGGGCCTTGCGCAGCTCCACGCTCTGAATGATTCCCGCCGTCACCGCGCGAAGCAGATCGTCTTCGTCGAATGGCTTGAGCAGGAAATCCGCGGCCCCGCCTTTCATCCCGGCGACACAGCTTTCGACGTCCGCAAATCCGGTCATGAGGATGATCGGCATCGGGCGGCCGGCCTCCGTGATCGCGCGCTGCACATCGAGGCCGGTAAGGTTTGGCATCCTGATGTCGAGAATGAGGCAGCACGCCATGTCGGGATCGGGCCGCTGCAGAAATTCCGCGGCGGAGGAAAAAGTCTCAACGTTGTGCCCGGTGACACGCAGCAGCCGCTCCAGGCTGCGTCTCAGTGAATCATCGTCATCGACGACGAACACTATCGAATCGACATCGCTCATACAGCCTCACGGCAAGGGTGCTTGGAACACCAGTATGGGGTCAGCCGGTAGGATGCGAAAGGCCAAGTGTTCCTAGCCCAAGGTCTAATGTTCGTTGTCGAGCACTCCGCATACAGTCGATCCCAGACCCCAAATCCGGGCACTTAACCTCAGCAATCCGGTGCTTATCACCACGATGTCTCCGCTCCAGGTTGTCGTTTTTGCGATCGCGGCTGTCGTCCTTCTCGCAGCGGGCGGAATAGGGTTGCGGATGTGCCGCGCCCGCCTCCATGCCGAAGCCGAGCTCGCATATCTCGGCGGGCGTCTGCTCGAGGTTCAGGAAGCCGAGCGCAACAGGATCGCGTCAGAAGTGCACGAGGGCATGCGACAACAGCTTGCCCTCGTCGCTTTCAACCTCGAGGGAATCCAGGTTCAGTTTACCGGTTCGGCTGACCAACGCGCCGAGCTGATGCTGTTGTCGCGCCGTGTCCGCGGGATTTCGGAGGAGCTGCGCGAAGTTACCCAGCAATTGCCGGCCGGTCCGGCGCAGCACCTCTGCCTCGTCGCGGTCGAGACGGCACTCAAGCGGAACCGCGCGGACTCCATCAGGCTGCGGCTGCAGGAGTCTGCGAAGTCCATGGCGCGACATCTCACAGAACAAACTTGGCGACGTGTCCGAGGATATCCCGCACTGGCATTGTCATCACCAGCGCGGGAAGAAAGGGCAGAAGCACGGCGAGTATCAAACGTGCGATCTGTGGGAGACTTGCCGGCACGACTTGCATCTGATTCACGTTCGCAGCAATCGAGTAAAGATCGGTCGTCGCCGAGAAGTCCGGCACTGCCATCGCCGTATCATCTGCAACGCTCCCAATCTCCTGAAGCCACCGACGTTCGAACCGTGCTCCAACTGCTGCTGCCAGGGCACCATACTGAAACACTCCCCGCGCCCGTTCCCCGATAAGCCGCGGCGTCAGGAATAACAGCGGAGCGGTAAACAGAATCAGCTCCGCTACTAGCAGCGCCGCGATGATGAATCGGAACTCAAAGAGCGTTCGGCCTCCATACTGGATTTCCTGAGCGACCGCTCCCGCGAGCGGTACGGCCAGCGCGAAGGCGGGCACGATGAAGAAGCGAAGCGACGCTCCGAAAAACCCCAGCCCGGCGACCCCGTCCGGGTGTGCGGGTGTCAGCTTCAGGTCGAGGCGTGAGACGCCGTACAGAAAACGTCCCCACAACACGATTCGCCACAGCCACGCCAGCTGCAGAATGCTGAATAGCGGATGGCTGACCAGCGTCCGCCACCACCCTGCCAGCGAAAGTCCCCGTGACCCAATCGATGTCGGAGCGATCCAGGTGGTGTCGCCGCCCACCGTTACGGGTGACGGCATCAACACCGTCAACGCGTAAGCCAGGGCGGCGATGGCCACGCCGGTGAACGGTGACGCGAGAAGGCGACGAGTCGAGTCGAGCAGCTCCTGATATCGGGCCCGGCTCGTCTCCGCCACCATTCCGGCCGCGCCGAGGTGGTTGGCGATGCCGGCGAGACCGGGCAGGCAAAAGGATTCTGCAAGGACAAGAAGCGGGACCGCAACGAGGTATCGCGCATGCGAGGCGATGTCGAGCCACATCGAGTCCCGTGGAGTAGGGCCGATGCCCACGCCCTCGAGCGCCGACAGGACTATCAACGGAAACCACGCGATGAGCGCTGCCAGCGCCGCGCGCTTGCCGGCGCGCGGCGCGCTGACTCCAATCACCCTGATCGAGCGCTGAATCCGGGTGTAGGGTCCGGCGTCGAAGGGATCGGCTAAGGCTTGCAATGGTCCATCACCAGAAACGGTGGCGATACATACGAGAACTGCTCGCCCGTAATAGATAGACCTTAAGCCAAGCGAATACTGTCAGAAAGTACAGTTTCAGCCGCCCGTCACCCTCCCTAGGCTGTAACTGTTTGCTATCACGCTACCACGATCGGGAGACGAGTATGCGAAACAGTTACAGAACTCATCACGCAGTTGCCTTCACGCTTCTACTCGCCGCCTGCAGTGGCAATACGTCGGTGACGAACTCATGGAAGGATCCGGCTATCGCTCTGCATCAGTATCAGAAAACTCTTGCACTGTTCATCAGCAACGAGAGCAACACTCGGCGCTCCGCCGAAGATCAAATGGCGAGGAGAATCCGGGGCGGGGTGGCGGCATACACGGTTATTCCCGATTCGATCCTGAAAGACACTCCAGCGGCAAAAGCGTTTGTGGAGGCGCAGGGCTTCGACGCCGCGGTGATCATGCGGCCGGTCGCAATGGAGAAGGAAACGAACTACGTCCCCGGAGCTTCGTACGGTGTCCCGGCCGGTTACCGGTCAGCATGGGGATACTACGGCGCGGGCTGGGGATACGCGGGCGATCCGGGACACTACACCCAGGACAAAGTTCTGTACGTCGAGAGCAATCTCTATTCGCTCAAGGACGACAAGCTCGTCTGGTCGAGCCGCAGCAAATCGTACAATCCTGACAACATGACCAAGCTGGTCGACGAGATCGTCGATCAGAACATCGCCGAGATGCGGAAGCAGGGCGCGCTGCCTCCGGGATAACGGCGTTGGCAACTCGGACGACGTCTCCGTGAAGCTTTCGCGGAGACGTCGCCGGCCCGGTTATCGGCGCGGCTGTCTGGCGTTTGCGCTCCTTTGCATTCCAGTAGGTCGTGCACAGGGACAACCCGCGGCACAGGACAGTGAGGACGTGGCGAAGAAGCTCACCAATCCGATCGCCGACATGGTCAGCGTTCCGTTCCAGTTCAATTGGGAGAATACCGTTGGACCACTGCACCAGACGCGTTTCGTTCTCAACGTGCAGCCGGTGATGCCGTTCTCGATCAGCACCAATTGGAACATGATCGCGCGGCTCATCGTGCCCTTCGTCAGCCAACCGCCGCTGTTCGATGGAGGCGCTCCGACATTCGGCGTCGCAGACATCGCACCTTCGTTCTTCTTTTCCCCGAAGGTGAGCTCGTTCACCTGGGGCATTGGACCAGCGCTGAGTCTTCCGTCGAGCGCGGATCCCGCACTCGGCAGCGGCAAGTGGAGCGGCGGCCCGACGGTCGTAATGCTGAAGCAGGGCGGGGGACTCACGGTCGGGGTCTTGGCGAATCAGCTATGGTCCTTCGCCGGCGACGCCGCTCGCACCGACATCAGCCAGATGTTCTTGCAGCCGTTCTTCGCTTATCAGCCGACGAAGTCCGTCACGTTCGCCGTCAATTCTGAATCAACCGCCAACTGGAAGGCCGTCGAGGACAAGTGGACAGTGCCGATCAACTTCACGGCGTCCAGACTGTCGTCGTTCGGATCCTTTCCCGCGAGCTACAAAATCGGGTGGGGAGTTTTCGTGGCGCATCCTGACATAGGGCCGACGTGGAAGCTCCGATCGGAAATAACGCTCGTGCTTCCGCGTTCTTCCCGGTGATCCCAAGGGCTGCCCATGACCGCGATTTGAAATCCGCTGGACGATGGCTATGACCATTACCGCGTTGATACCGCTGGCCCTCAAGGCGTCGCTTATCCTGATGGTATTCGCACTCGGCCTCAGCGCGAACATATCTGATGCACTCTTCGTTTTTCGCAGACCTGGTCAGCTGGCGCGCGCGTTCGTGGCGATGGATGTCGTGGTGCCAGTGGTGGCGTTCGGGCTCGCTACGACATTTGCACTCGAGCCTGCCGTCAAAATCGCCCTTGTAACGCTCTCATTGGCGCCTCTCCCGCCGACGTTCTCGAAAAAACCACTCAAGGCAGGCGCATCGATCTCCTACACCGTCGGCCTTTTCGTGTCTATCACCCTCATCGCCGTGGTGTTCATCCCGCTGGCGCTGGCAGTCCTGACGCGCGTGACGGGCATCTCGCTGCAGATGTCGCCGGCCGCGGTTTGGGCGCTCGTGCTTTGGTCTCTGCTCGTGCCGCTCGTAGCCGGAATGGTGACGAGCCGGATATGGCCTGCGTTCGGCTCACGGGCCGCCGACCCGCTGGGAAAGGCTGGCACCGTTTTGATTCTCATCGCCTTCATTCCCGTGCTGATTCAGGTTTGGCCGGCAATGATTTCGCTGGTCGGCAATGGGACAGTCGTCGCGATGACCGTGCTCGCCGTTCTCGCTATCGCCGCCGGCCATCTGCTCGGCGGACCCCCGCAAAGTGACCGCGCGACGCTCGCACTCTGTAGCGCGGCGCGTCACCCGGCCATCGCCATTGCCATCGCCCGCGCGAACTTCCCCGATCAGAAGCTGGCCCCAGCCGCCGTTCTGCTCTACCTGCTCGTCAGTGCGCTCGTAGCCGCGCCCTACCTCAAGTGGGTGGCAAGGTATCGCTCGCCGGCAATCGGCCAGATAAGATCGAGCGCAGGCTTCATGAGGCCGTAACCTGCGTCATGGCATTCCAGAATTGCTGACGAATGCCAGTCGTCTGCCGTCAGGCGACCACGACGGAACATTGATGGTCCCCTGCCCGCCATAGACATACGCGATCACCCGCGCCGGTCCGCCACCAATCGGCATCAGTCGCAGCATCACATGCTTGTAAAAAGGATGATCGTCCGCGGGCACATCCGGTGAGAACGAGATGAACACCATCGACTTGCCGTCAGGCGAGATGTGCGGAAACCAGTTGTTGAATCCGTCGCTGGTGATCTGCTGCTGCTCACTTCCGTCCGGTCGCATCCGCCAGATCTGCAT
>DATBXT010000012.1:0-3840 GCA_036514115.1 Gemmatimonadaceae bacterium | reverse complement strand
CTGGGCGTAGAGCGATGCCAAAGCGCGTAGTGCTCCTTCCGCGAGTTGAGTCGCGCGGAGACATTTGAGAAGAACAATCGGCGCCTTTCGTTTTATTGCGCAAGTGAGAGGCAGCCAACCCGTCAGAGCGAGATAACGCATATGGATCGCCGAGAATTTGTGGCAGCCGCGGCCGCTGCAGCCGCGTCGCCGAAACGCCAGCTTCATGGGCTCGCGCAGTCCGCGGCGCGCCAATACATCGAGCTGCGGCGATATCATCTGCTTCCGGGAAAGAAGCAGAGCGCGTTCATCGACACCATGGGGAGCGCCGTGATTCCAGCGCTGAATCGCGCGGGCATAGCGAAAGTTGGCGCGTTCACCGTCGTGTACGGAGAGAACGCGCCTACGCTCGTTGTCGTTCTGCCGCACCCCACGCTCGACAGTGTGGTATCGCTGCGCGAGAAGGTCGCGAACGACGCCGATTTCGCCCGCGCTGGAGCAGCGATAACAAGCGCTCCTTTGTCGGACCCGGCGTTCGTGCGGGTCGACAGCACACTGTTGCACGCGTTCGAAGCGATGCCCACGCTCGAGGCGCCTGGTGGCACTGGCCCGAACAAGGCTCGTGTCTACGAGCTCAGGACATACGAGAGTCACAGCGGCCGAGCGGCGGCCAACAAGATCAGGATGTTCAACGCCGGTGAAGTTCCGATTTTCCGAAGGGCGGGTCTTACTCCCGTGTTCTTCGGCGAGACAATAATCGGAGCGAACATGCCGAGCCTTACCTACATGCTCGCCTTCCCTGACATGACGGCCCGCGACGCAGCGTGGGGCAGGTTCGGGCAGGACCCCGAGTGGAAGACTCTCTCCAGCGATCCCCAGTACCAGGACAATGTGTCGGCCATCACGGACATCATCCTGCAGCCGACTGCGTACTCACAGATCTGAGAAAGCGCAGGTGAAAGATGTGCGCGGAGATATCCCGCCCACATCTTGCGCGCACTATTGGGGTAGTGGTTTAGGAGTATGCCAGATGATGAGCTAGTCATGAAAGCAGTACGCGTTCTACGGTACGGTCCACCGGGTGTCATAGAGATCAATGACGTTCCACCTCCCTCGCCGGGCCGAGGCCAATTGCTCGTCCGGGTAGAAGCGGCCGGTGTCGGCAATTGGGACGCTCTCTTTCGAGAGGGCCAATCCATACTCGAGCCGCTTCCGATCATTCTCGGTTCCGACGTGTCTGGAACTGTGGAAGCAATGGGGCCGGACGTTTCCGGATTCAAGCGCGGCGACGAAGTCTACGGTTCGACCAACCCGCAATTCAGCGGCGGCCAGGCAGAATATGCGGTGCCCCTGGCGGCGATGATGGCGCCCAAGCCACGGACCTTGAGTTTCATCGACGCGGCTTCGCTTCCAGTGGTAGCCGTCACCGCCTGGCAGATGCTTTTCGAGTACGCAAATGCAGTCGCCGGACAGACCGTGCTCATTCACGGAGCCGCGGGGAGCGTTGGCGCTTATGCGGTGCAACTGGCCAGGCAGGCTGGCCTTCATATAGTAGCGACCGCCGGCGCCCGGGATCTGGACTACGTACGCGGTCTCGGCGCCGAAAGAGTCCTCGACTACAAGAAGGAGCGGTTCGAGGAGTCGCTGACCGGAGTTGATATCGTTCTCGACACAATCGGCGGCGCCACGCAGGAAAAGTCGCTCCGAGTTCTCAAACCGGATGGAATTCTGGTCTCGATCGTGTCCGCCGTTCCCGAGGCGGCGCAAAAACAGTACGGCGTGCGCGCCGCTTTCTTCTATGCAGAAGTGACGACGGCTCGATTGAACAAGATCACGGAGCTGATCGACAGCGGGGAACTATCGACGGATGTCGGGACGGTGCTCCCACTCGACCAGGTGCGAACTGCACATGAGATGCTTGCGGGCGCGCCGCACAAACGCGGCAAAATCGTACTGACTACGTGAATCAGCCGTTCCGCGGCAGCCGCACCGTGAATGTTGTCCCTTCGGGAGATGAGCCTACCTCGATCCGCCCCCGGTGCGCGCTCACGATTCGCTCCGCGATGTACAGACCGAGACCCAGACTTCCCGCCTGCGCCGCGGCGGAAGCTGTTTTCGCCTGTCTCTGCTTCATCGGGTTGAAGAGCCCGTTCAATTGAGCTAACGGAATCTGCGGTCCCTCGTTGCGCACCGCGATCGTGACTTCGCTGTCGTCGCCTTTGACCGTGACCACCACTGGTGCCTTCGGCGATCCGTGCTCGATGGCGTTAGCGGTGAGGTTGCTCAGTACCTGGCTCATGCGGGCACAATCCCATTCCCCTGTCAGCGAGCCCCGGGCGTCGACTTCAATCGTGCGAGTCGGGTACGCCGCCGATAGCTCGTTGACCAAGTCGTGCGCCAGCTTCCCCATGTTCATCGGCGCGCGCTCGATGGGGATTCCTCCGCCAAGCCTGCTGCGAGTGAAGTCGAGCAGCGCGCCAACCATCTGGTTCATCCGCGTCGCACTGCTCGCGATACGCTTGGTGAGGGTCAAATGCGGCTCGGCCAGCTCTGCCGTCTCCAGCATGAATTCCGATGACATCATCACCGCGCCGATCGGTGTGCGCAGGTCGTGACCGAGTATGGCGAGAAACATCTCCTTTGACTGCTCGAGATCCTGGGTGTAGCGAACCACCGATTCTGCCAGCGCCTGGTCGATTGCCTCGTTGAAGCGCGTGAGATCGTCGACATCGGGCCGCGTCATCTCGTCCTTGGTCTTCATCCACAACCTGATCACACTCGCCCGAAGCGCGCGGTACTCGGAAACCATCTGCTCGGTGGTGAAGCCACTCTCCGCCCGGTCGGCGCCGTGGCGCTCGGCCGCGGTCTTACCGGCCTCGGGAGCATTGCCCTTCGATTTCTCCGACGCCTCGAGCGGGCTCTGCGGCGTCTCGAGATCCTTGGCGATGACGCTGAGCATTTCGCTGGCGTGATCGCGGAGGGCAGTGATGTCCATGGACCCGCTCGCGGGGGCACAAGTCCTGGCGAACGCCTCCCACTCGGACATTATTGTCTCGCGATTCCCGAGGATGAAGTCGGAGAGCGCCACGCGAGACTCAAGTAACGGCAAGGCTCTCCTCGATGGCAGCCAGAAAGTCCTTGTATCGGATTGGCTTCGCTATGTAGCCATCGCATCCGGCGGCGCGAATGCGTTCCTCGTCGCCCTTCATCGCGAGCGCCGTCAGCGCGATTACCGGAATGCTGGATGTGGATTTGCTCGCCTTCAAAAGACCGATTGCCTGCAAACCGTCCATTCCCGGGAGCTGGATGTCCATCAGGATCAGCGTCGGTTGTTCTTCGATGGCCATCCTCACGCCTGCTTCCGCATCCGTTGCCTTGAGGACTGTGTGCCCTTTCGACTGGAGCAGAAACTCCGCCAGTGTCATGTTGGCCGGATTGTCTTCGATTACCAGGACCGTTGCCATTAGACCAACACCTTGCGGCCGGCCATGGCGCGCCGCACCTCGGACGTCAGGTCCTCCGGATTGAAACTTCCCTTCTCCATGATCGCCGCCACAGAGCCAGTCAATCGCGCGCGATCGGCGTCGGTAATCTCCCTCGCCGTAACCACGAGGACCGGGATTCCCGCCGTCTCCGGAGTTTCGCTGAGCGCAGCAACTACATCGAAGCCGCTTATCTCCGGCATCATGAGATCGAGAACGATCACATCGGGCAATTCCCGCCGGGCTATGTCGATAGCGTCCTGCCCACTATATGCACGCAGCACCCTGCTACCCATCGCGTCGAGCCGGAGCGCCACCACTTCGACGGCTTTAGGGTCATCGTCGACGACGAGAATCTTGTAACCTTTCCCGTCGCTGA
>DATBXT010000011.1:0-12609 GCA_036514115.1 Gemmatimonadaceae bacterium | reverse complement strand
GCGCGGTAAGAGCACCCGCGCGACGCGATCAGCGTCGCACGACGTCGGGCGACGCGCTTCGGTATCAGCCGGAGCGGCGCGCGGTTCCTCAAACCGTCATTGATGACGACCGCGATAACATCGAAGCCGGCGATCGCACGGTGCTCGTCATCGAGAACGATCAGAATTTCGCCAAGGTTCTTCTCGATATGGCGCGGGACAAGGGCTACAAGGGAGTCGTCGAGCTGGATGGCGAAGCAGGGCTCAACGCGGCGCGCGAAGTTCGTCCCGATGCCATCACCCTCGACATCGACATGCCGGGCATGGACGGCTTGCAGGTGCTTGACAGGCTGAAGCACGATCCGGAGACGCGGCACGTCCCGGTGCACATTATTTCCGGCGTCGAGGAGAAGCGTGAAGGCCTGAAGGCCGGTGCTATCGCCTATCTAACGAAGCCGGTCAGCAAGGAAGGGCTGGACGACGCGTTCGGGCGGATCTCCGCATTCATCGACCAGGTCCCGAAGAATCTGCTGGTGGTCGAGGACAACGAGACGCAGCGGCAGAGCATCGTCGAGCTCATCGCACACGACGACGTTGATATCACGGCGGTCGCGTCAGCCGAGGAAGCAATAGCCAAGCTGCACGAGAAGCACTTCGACTGTATGGTGCTCGACCTCGGCCTGAAGACCGGTGACATGAACGGCTTCGATCTGCTCGAGCGGGTGAAATCGGACGACCAAAACCGTGATCTCCCGATCATCATCTACACCGGCAAGGAGCTGAGCCAGGAGGAGGAGACGCGCATCAAGAAGTACGCGGAGACCATCATCCTCAAGGATGTGAAATCGCCGGAGCGACTGCTCGACGAAACCGCGCTCTTCCTGCACCGCGTTGAAGCCAAGCTGCCCGAGCAAAAGCGGAAAATGCTCGAGCATCTCCATGACGCCGACTCAGTGGTTGCGGGCAAGACCGTGCTCGTTGTCGATGACGACGTCCGAAACATCTTCTCGCTGACGAGCATGCTCGAGGATCACGGGATGGTTGTGCGATTCGCCGAGAATGGAAAGCAGGCAATCGAGCAGCTGAAGAAGGATCCGAACGTGGATGTGGCCCTGATGGACGTCATGATGCCCGAGATGGACGGGTACGAGACCACCCGCGCGATTCGCGGAATGGACCAGTTCAAGACGCTGCCGATCATCGCGCTGACGGCGAAGGCGATGAAAGGCGACCGCGAGAAGTGCATCGCCGCTGGTGCTTCGGACTATATCACGAAGCCCGTAGATACCGAGCAGTTGCTGTCGCTGCTGCGCGTATGGCTATACAAGTAGCCACCGCGCCGAGCAGTCCCGTCGGAGAACCCGAGCGGCAGGAGTTCAAGCCCGATCTCGAGCGAATCGAGATCGAGCTGCTGCTGGAAGGAATTTTCCGTCAATACGGATTCGATTTCCGCGCTTATGCGTACGCCTCGATCCGCCGCCGTCTGTGGAAGCGAATCGAGGAAGATGGGTTGAGCACCATCAGCGCGCTCCAGGAGCGCGTTCTTCATCAGCCGGAGATGATGGAGAAGCTGCTGCTCGACCTCTCGATCAATGTCACGGCGATGTATCGCGACCCGGGGTTCTACGTGACGTTCCGGGAGCACGTGGTGCCGCTGCTGCGCACGTACCCGTTCATTCGCATCTGGCACGCCGGATGTTCGACGGGTGAAGAAGTCTACTCGATGGCGATCCTGCTGCGCGAAGAGGGGTTGTACGACCGCGCGCGCATTTACGCGACGGACATCAACGAGGTGGTGCTGCAGCGCGCAAAGGAAGGAATCTTCCCACTGGAACGGATGCAGGAGTACACCGACAACTACATCCGCGCCGGTGGGAAAAAATCCTTCTCCGAGTACTACACGGCGAAATACGGTGGCGCGCTGTTCGACCAGTCGCTGACCAGGAACGTGGTCTTTTCGCAGCACAACCTGGTAACTGACCGTTCGTTCAGTGAGTTCAACGTCATCCTTTGCCGTAACGTGCTGATCTACTTCGACAAGACGCTCCAGTCGAAGGTGCACGGCCTGTTCTACGACAGCTTGTCGATGTTCGGAGTGCTGGTGCTTGGCAGCAAGGAGACACTGCGGTTCATGGCCCACGAGGACTGCTACCAGCAGATCGCACCTCCCGAGAAAATCTTCCGGAAGGTGAGATAGTGTCGTACGCGCTCGTTGTTCTCGGGACTTCGTGGGGTGGTTTGTCCGCGATGACCGCGTTGTTTGCCGCGCTACCCCAGGACTTTCCAATTCCGATTGTGACAGTGCAGCACCGCAGCAAGGACTCGGACCGCCTTCTCCCGCAGCTTCTCCAGGACAAGACCGGTTTGACGGTGTGCGAAGTCGAGGACAAGGATGCGCTCGAGGCAGGAAAGGTGTACGTGGCGCCCGCGAATTATCACGTAATGATAGAGCGCGGATATCTCTCTCTCACCACAGAAGAGCCCGTGCGCTTCAGCCGCCCGTCAATCGACGTGTTGTTCGACTCAGCGGCAGATACATATGGACCAGACACCATCGGGGTGATTCTGACGGGCGCGAACGAAGACGGCTCGCGCGGTCTCGCTAACATCGTTCGTCGTGGCGGTCGTGCACTGGTACAGGACCCGAAAAGCGCTGAGATTCCCGTAATGCCTGAAGCGGCGTTGCGCGCGGTACCAGCCGCGGAGAAGCTGACCCTCGACGCGATGGCGCGCCGGCTGATCGAGCTGTCACGCGAAGGGTCGAAGCCGCGGCTCGGAAGAAAGACGGCCGTATGAACGACGATCCGGTCAAAATCCTTCTGGTCGACGATCGGCCCGAGAACCTCCTCGCGCTCGAGGCGATTCTGGAGCCGCTGGGCCAGATTCTCATCCGAGCGGATTCCGGCCCCGATGCGCTGAGGTGCGTACTGGAATCCGAGTTCGCCATGATCCTGCTCGACGTCCAGATGCCGGGCATGAACGGCTTCGAGGTGGCGGAGATCATCAAGTCGCGCGAAAGATCGCGCACGATCCCGATCATCTTCCTCAGCGCCATCAGCAAGGAAGACGCGTACGTCTTCAAGGGCTACTCGATGGGCGCGGTGGACTACGTCTTCAAGCCGTTCAACCCCGACGTGCTGCGATCGAAGGTGTCGGTGTTCGTCGATCTCTTCAGGAAGCAGCGTGAGCTGCAGGAGCAGGGCGAACTGCTGCGAGAGGCCGAGAAGCGCGAGCTCGACCTCGAGCATCGTACATCGATGCTCGAAGCAGAAGCGCGCTCAGCGGCCAAGCTTACCCAGATGAACGAAGAGCTGCATCGCAGGCAGGTCGCGCTGGAACAGGCGATGGGTGCGCGCAACCGGTTTTACGCTTCGATGAGTCACGAACTGCGGACGCCGATCAACGCGGTGATTGGTTACAGCACCCTGATGCTCGACAATATCTACGGGCCTCTCAACGCCAAGCAGAAGGAAGGCCTGCAGCGCACGCTGAAGGCGGCTCGGCATCTTCTGGAGCTGGTGAACGACGTACTCGATCTCTCGAAGATCGAGGCGGGAAAGATCGAGCTCTCACTCCAGCCGGTGATGTTCCCCTCGCTGATAGAGGATCTCTTCGTCACCGTGCGGCCGCTGGCCGATGAGTACGGATCGACGCTCAGTCTGGAAATGGAGAGCGCGCCCTTCAACGTGGTCAGCGATCCGCGCCGGGTGCGTCAGGTACTGCTGAATCTGCTCTCGAACGCGATCAAGTTTGGCGAGGGGAAGCCCATCAGGGTGACGTGCAAACAAACCGATGACCACGGTGTAGACATAGCCGTCATCGATCAAGGTGTGGGAATAGCGCAGGAAGACACCTCGCGGATTTTCGAGGAGTTCGTGCAAGTCTCCGAATCGAAGCAGCCCGGCACCGGCCTGGGGCTCCCGATCTCGAGACGACTGGCTCAGCTGTTGGACGGGTCTTTGACCGTTTCTTCGACGCCGGGCGAGGGGAGCACCTTTCGTCTCATCCTGCCGCCCTCTATAGAGGACGGGGTGACGGCCGAGCCAGCGTTATCGGGCGCTACGGCGGGCTAACCTAAACACCAGAATTGGCACATTGTCTGCTTTTTACGGGGGGACCGTCGCAATACGCGGGGGTTCATTCCTGGAGGCCCATCCATGTTTAAAAAGATCCTAATCCTTCCGGCCGCGTTCCTCGCGTTTGCCTGCAGCAAAGGCGACAACAAGATGACCGCTGCAGACAGTGCGCTCAACTCTGACCTCTCGACCGCCGCGGCCAGCCGGCCTTACACGCCGCTCGACAGCATCACCGCTGCTGAGCGGGCTGGGGCAGTCACGGCTCCGGCGACCTCGTTGAGAAGCTCGACATCGAGCGCTCCGCGGACGACAACCGTTCGCAGAACTTCGACCGCACGCCGGTCGACTTCGGGACGCTCTTCATCGGGCGGCACGTACTCTTCGGCGCCCGTGTATAGCGCACCAGCACCTCAGCCGACGGTGGTCAAGCACACCAAGCGTGATGCGGCGATCGGCGCCGGCGCCGGCGCGGTGATTGGCGCAGTCACCAGCAGGAACAAGGTGAAAGGCGCAATCATCGGTGGCGCGGCTGGAGCGATTCTCGGCGGCGTGATCGGCAACAACGTCGACAAGTCGACCAAGCCGTAACTCAGCGGGTGTATCGCGGCTGACATAGAAGCGTCCTGCACTTACTGCAGGACGCTTTTTTGTTGTTCCGTCTTTTGTCGCGCTTGTGTTCAAGGCAAAGTTGCTTTACGATCATCCCCGCATGAATTCAGAGATGCAAAGACCTCCCGATAACAGGCCAGCGTCGGCACCGCTGCACGCATTGTGTGTCGCGCGTCACTACCTCCTGAGTGAGCACATTGCGCGGTACTTCGCCGAAATCGGCGTCGTCACGAGCAATGCCGTCGGGCTCGATTCGGCCACGCATCTCGGGAACGGCTCGTCGCCAGATGTCGTCATTTGCGACTACGACGTTCTCGCCAATCTTCCGCTGGAAGGCTGGGAGCAACATCCGCTTCTCGCCGGTAAGCCGGTAATCGCCGTCAGTCTCACCCGCCGCGCCGAGGAGCTGCACCTCTTCGACCTCGAGGGCATTGCGGCCTTCCTCTACCTGCCGACCCTCCAGCGGTCAGCGGCGCTGGAGATCGTGAAAGCGGCGGCGTCACGCCCGAAGTACACGCTTGGATTCCGTCCCAACGCGCCGAGGGCGGTCGAGCACAGTTAAATTTAGAGGCATGAGCTCCGACCCGATAACGGGCGCCTTCAACGACGGGTATATAGCCGAAGCCTATGAAGCCTACCGGCGCGATCCCGCATCGGTCGACGAATCCTGGCGCCAGTTTTTCCGATTCGCTGAGAGCCTCTCCGGCTCCGTGCAGCCGGCTGGCGCATCCACTCAAACTTCCGGAGTGGGACAGCTCGATCCCGCTTTTCTTCGCGACGTTGCTGCCGCGGCAGAGTTGGTCGATGCGATTCGGAGCTATGGTCATCTCGCCGTCCCGCTCGATCCTCTCGGGAGTGCGCCAGGGGGAACCCCGGAGCTAACTCCCGAATTCCACGGCCTCAGCGAAGAGCATCTGGCCAGCATTCCCGGAATCGCGCTCGGCGCGTCCGGGGGCAGCGCGGCAGACGTGGTCGCCAAGCTGCGCGATCTCTATTCATCGAGAATCGGATTCGAGATCTCGCACCTCGGCAGGATTGAGGAAAGAGAATGGCTGCGGGGGCAGATCGAGAGCGGCAGACTCAATCAGCCGCTCAGTGCGGAAGAGAAGAAGTCGATTCTCAAGCGGCTTACGCAAGTCGACGGTCTCGAGAGATTTCTCGGACGCGCGTATCAGGGCTACAAGCGCTTTTCTATTGAAGGCACCGACGTGCTTGTGCCGATGCTCGAAGTGGCGATCGAAAGCTCGGCCGCGCTCGGCGCACGCGAAGTCGATCTGGCGATGGCGCATCGCGGGCGCATCAATGTTCTCGCGCACACACTCAGCAAGCCATACGCGACGATCTTCGAGGAGTTCGAGGGAAAGCACGCAGCCACAAATGCGGTCAGCGAGACTGGCGACGTGAAGTACCACCTCGGTGCGGTTGGAACGTGGGATCTCGCAAAGGGTGGACAGGTCGAAGTCGTGCTCATCCCGAATCCGAGTCATCTCGAAGTTGTGAACCCGGTGCTCGAGGGAGTCGCGAGGGCGCGGCAGCGGGCGGGAGGCGCGAAGCGGGATGCGGGACGCGGGATGCGGGACGAGCTGGCCGTCGTTCCGATCTGCGTGCACGGCGACGCGGCTTTTCCTGGAGAGGGCGTCGTTCCGGAGACGTTCAATCTTTCCGGGCTCAAGGGCTATAGCACGGGTGGCACGCTGCACATCATCGTCAACAACCAGGTTGGATTCACTACTGATCCAATCGATGCGCGGTCGACCCGATACGCGAGTGATCTTGCCAAGGGCTTCGAGGTGCCGATCGTGCACGTCAACGCCGATGACGCGGAGTCGTGCATTCATGTGGTCAGACTGGGAATCGAGTATCGCGCAAAGTTCGGCAAGGATTTTCTGATCGATCTCGTTGGCTACCGACGTCACGGTCACAACGAGACAGACGAGCCTGCATTTACGCAGCCCACTTTATACAAGAAGATCAGAGCCCATCCCTCGCCGCGAGAAGTCTGGGGCAACCGCCTCGTTGCCGAAGGGGTAGTCACCGCGGAAGAAGTGAAGCAGCTCGACGCAGCGATCGCGGCGGAATTCGATCGGATTCAGACAGCGATGAAGGCGGGTGAGATTCATCCTCCCGAGTACAATCCCGCCAAGAACGCCGCAGCCGACCAATCCGGCGCCGGCAGCGGGGACACGGCGGTCGATGCGAATCGACTCCGCGAGCTCAATGAGCGGCTGCTCAAATGGCCGGCGAATCTGAAAGTGAATCCACGCCTCGCCAAGACTCTGGCGCGACGCGCAGAGGCAATGGGCGATGCGGGTGGAATCGACTGGGGTCATGCCGAGGCGCTGGCGTTCGCTTCGCTTCTTACTGAAGGCAAATCGATTCGCCTGAGCGGCCAGGATTCAGAGCGAGCGACGTTCTCACATCGCCAGGCGGTCTTGCACGACTCCGAATCCGGCGAGGTCTACGTTCCGCTCGAGCATGTGGCAGACGGAGAGTCGTCGGGCCGGATCGAGATCTATAATAGCCCGCTCTCGGAGACGGCTGTCCTTGGATTTGAGTACGGCTACAGCACTGCCGCGGAAGACACACTCGTTTTGTGGGAAGCGCAGTACGGCGACTTTGTGAACGTGGCCCAGCCGATCATCGACCAGTTCATCTCCGCCGATCGCGCAAAGTGGGGACAGGACTCGTCGATCGTTCTTCTGCTTCCGCACGGCTACGAGGGACAGGGTCCGGAACATTCGAGTGCGCGCCTGGAGCGATTCCTTCAGCTGTGCGCGGAGGGGAACCAGCGCGTCGCGTATCCTTCGACGCCAGCGCAGTACTTCCACATTCTACGCCGTCAGGCGCAGCTGTACGAGCGTCGCCCACTCATTCTGATGCAGCCGAAGAGTCTCCTGCGTTTACCCGAGGCGGCATCGAAGCTTAGTGACCTCTCTTCCGGAGAGTTTTGTCCGGTGATCGATGACCCTGTCGCTTCGCAGCAGCGTGACGCGATCACTCGCCTGGTTTTCTGCACCGGAAAGATCTACTACGACCTCGCGGTGAAGCGCGCGCCGCACGTCGCGCTCGTGCGGGTGGAGGAGCTTTATCCGTGGCCGGGAAATCAGATCGCGCAGATAGTCGATCTCTACCCGGCCATCGAGGAAGTTGTCTGGGCGCAGGAAGAGCCGAAAAACCAGGGCGCCTGGTCGTACGCGTCGCCGCGCCTGCGCATGTCCACCGGCAATGCGCTGGTCACTCGCTACCTCGGCCGTCCGGACCGTGCAAGCCCGGCCGAGGGATACGCCGAGGTTCACAAGAAGGAGCAGGAGCGCATCGTCGCCGAAGTGAACATGCCGTTGCAGCAACCTGCGGGGTCGAAACGCCGCGGGATGGCGCTCAAGACCTGACAGCCCCACAACAACAGTGAATAGATCCATACTGATCGCTGCTTTTGCCGCGACTGGCCTGCTGCCGCACGATTTCCATGGTCAGGTGAGAGCCGGGGGTGACACGACCATGCAGGTTGCGGCCCCGGACACCATGCGCGTGCTCTGGATCGCCGCGCACCCGGACGATGAGGACACCAATTTCATCGCGTGGCTGGCCCGCGGACGAAACGTGAACACGGCGTATATGTCGCTGACGCGAGGCGATGGCGGTCAGAATCTGATCGGCAACGAGCTTGGCGAAGCACTCGGTGTGATTCGCACCGAGGAACTGCTCGCGGCGCGCCGCCTCGACGGCGCGCATCAGTATTTTGGCCGCGAGTACGATTTCGGATTCTCCAAGACCGCCGAGGAGACGCGACAGCACTGGCCACAGGATTCGGTGCTGAACGATGTGATGACGGTCATGCGCGCCTTCCGGCCGCACATCGTGATCACGACGTTTTCGGGCACGCCGCGCGACGGACATGGCCATCATCAGATCTCGGCGATCATCGCTCGAGACGCGTACGACAAAGCCGCGGATACCGTGAGATTTCCGGTGGCGAGGTTCGGCCGGCCGTGGACGCCCTTGAAGCTGTATCGCCTCGCGCGCTTCAGTCCCGAGGATCGGACGCTGGCGATAAACGTCGGTGAGTACAATCCGTATCTGGGTTTATCGTATCAGGAAATTGCGGCCGACAGCCGCTCGCAGCACAAGTCTCAGGGTCAGGGAACGGTCCGGCAGAAAGGTGTGGTGTGGGATTACCTGATGCGCGAGGATTCGCGGGTTCCCGCTCCGCCGGCAAAGGAGGAGAAGTCGATATTTGCCGGATTCGACACCACAAAAATCCTGGTTCGTGATGCCAGGGTGTCACCGCCGGATCCTGCGCCGACCGTTGAGATGGAAGCCGTGGCGGATAGACCAGTACTCCTTCCAGGGGAAATGGCTTCGGTCACGCTGACGATCTACAACCGCGGACGGGAGCCGATTCACTTTCAGCACGATCTGGGTGGTGCACTCAACGGCGGGACGATTCCTCCGGACTCCAGCCGGAGGTGGACCGAGGGCTATCGAGCCGGCGAGATCACACAACCGTGGTGGCTGGTGCGGCCGCGCACCGGCGATCTCTTCAACGCCAAACTGGACGGTATCCCCGAAGATCAGCGCGACCGAAAGAATTGGGAGGTCGCGGTGATTACTCAGGGTGGGCGGACGTATACGATTAGCGCGCCAGTTGTCTATCACTATGTGGACCGGGTGCGCGGGGATGTTCAGCGTCCCCTCATCGTCGCGCCGGGAATCTCCATCACTCTCGACCAGGCTGTCGCAATCACTCGCGCCAATGCGCCAGTGAACCAGGTCGTGGAGGTCACGCTGCGTTCCGCCTATACCGACTCGACACCGGTTGCAGTGAGCCTTTCGCTGCCGCGCGGTCTAACCGCGGATTCGCTGCCCCGCGCGCTAACCATGGCCCCCGGCGGCACGCGTGCTCTCGCTATTCGGGTTCATGGTAGTCTGCCGCGGGGAACGCACCAGATCACAGCGACGGCGACGGCCAAGGGAACGGCCTTCAGCAGCGGGTACATCCCGATCGAGTATCCGCACATCAATCCGCAGCGGATTTACCGGCCTTCCACAATCGCGATCACGGCTGCCGATGTCACGCTGCCGGCGAAGTTGAACGTCGGGTACGTGCCTGGCGTCGGCGACAATGTCGCTCCGGTATTGCAGCAGCTCGGCGTCCCGGTCACCATCGTCCAGCCGGAGCAAATTCCCGGAACCGATTTGAGCCGATTCTCCGCGATCGTCGTCGGGCCCCGCGCGTATCAGGCCAGCCAGACATTGATCGACAACAACGAGTATCTGCTGTCGTATGTCCGGAACGGCGGACGTATGGTCGTCCAGTACGGCCAAAACGAGATGCAGCGTCCGGGCATCATGCCGTACCCGGTCACGCTGCAACAACGCGCCGAGCGCGTTACCGATGAGAATGCGCCGGTGACCTTCACCGATCCTGCGTCGCCGCTTCTCAACTCGCCGAACAAGATCAGCCAGGCTGATTTCAACGGCTGGGTGCAGGAGCGGGCGACGTACATGCCGTCGTCGTTCGATCCGCGCTACCAAAGCATGCTATCGATGAATGATCCAGGGGAGCAGCCCAATCGCGCGGCTATTCTCGCGGCGCCGTATGGCCGCGGCACCTACATCTACGTACCACTCGCGCTCTTCAGACAGCTGCCCGCGGGAGTCCCGGGCGGCGCGCGCATCTTTGCGAACCTGCTGGGCGGGAATACGATCAAGTGATGTTCTGGCGACGGGAACTGCAAACTGAAGACGACCAGCCTGGAGCCAGCAGCCCCAAGCCGGCAGCCACGAGCTTGTGCGTGATTGCACTCGTTCTCGCGTTTGCGGCGTGCAGCTCGGACAGCCGCCAGGTGCTGATCGTGTACTCGCCACATGGGAAGGAGCTGCTCCAGTACTACGAGAAGGGATTCGAGAAAGCGCACCCTGGCGTCGATGTGCAGTGGGTTGACATGGGCTCGCAGGAAGTCCTCGAGCGCGTGCGCGCCGAGAAACCCAATCCGCAGGCCGATGTGTGGTTCGGCGCGCCGGCCGAAGCGTTCGATCGGGCGACGAGAGAGGGTTTGCTTCAGCCGTACAAGCCGACGTGGGCAGCATCGATCGATCCCGAGGGTCGGGACGCCAACGACAACTGGTACGGCACCTATCTGACTCCCGAAGTGATCGGGTACAATCGCGAAGCCGTGAAGGAAGCCGACGCGCCGAAGGATTGGGACGATCTCATCGATCCGAAGTGGAAAGGGAAGATCGTGATTCGCGATCCCATAGCGTCCGGAACGATGCGGGCTATTTTCGGGGCGATCATGGCGCGCTCGATTGCGCAAACGGGCAAACCCGACGCAGGCTACGAATGGCTGCGGAAGCTCGATGCCAACACCCGGGAATACACGCTGAATCCAACGATTCTCTATCAGAAGCTTGGGCGACAGGAAGGATCGGTGACGATGTGGGACATGCCCGACTTCGCGACGCTCGAGCAGCGGACGCGGATCCCGATCAGCTACGTAATTCCAGCGAGTGGAACTCCGCTGCTTGTGGACGGCATCGCAATCGTCAAAGGCAGCAAGCATCCGAAGGAAGCCCAGGCGTACTACGAGTACGTTACCACCCCCGAGGCAATGATCGCGGCGGCTGATTCGTTCCTGCGGATCCCGGCACGGAAGGATATTCCGTTGTCCAGGCTTCCCGCGTGGATCCGCGATGCGATGGCGAAGATCAAGCCGATGCCAGTGGACCGCGAAGTGATGGCGGCCCATCTCGACGAGTGGATGAAGTACTGGGATGCGAACATCAGGAACCGCGGGCAGCGACAGTGACCGCCGCGCCGACGGCGCGATCTGAAGCTGCAAGCGAGGGCGCGCCGAGGGGCGCACTCGCGCTGAACGGAGTCACGCGCCGCTTCGGTGATTACACCGCGGTTGACAATGTCTCGTTCGAGATAGGTCCCGGTGAGCTGCTGGCGCTGGTGGGAGCGTCCGGATCCGGAAAGACAACGACGCTGCGCATCGCCGCGGGGTACGAAACTCCCGATTCCGGCACAGTGATGCTGGCTGGAAAGGACATCACCAGAGTCCCGCCCGAAAAGCGCGGCTTCGGGATGGTCTTCCAGCACTACGCGCTCTTCCCCCACATGCCAGTCGAAGCGAACGTGGCGTTCGGACTGGAGGCGCGCGGAGTAAACAAGGTGGACCGCCTCGTGAAAGCGCGCGCAGCGCTCGCCAGCGTCGGCCTTGAAGGCGCCGGTCCCCGTCCGATTCAGTCCCTTTCCGGCGGCGAGCAGCAACGGGTGGCGCTGGCGCGGGCGCTGGTTATCGAGCCGCGCGCGCTGCTGCTGGACGAGCCGCTCTCCAATCTGGATCCGACGCTGCGCCATGCGATGCGCGACGATCTGCGGTCGATGTTGCACCGGGTCGGGGTACCGGCGCTTTTCGTGACGCACGACCAGGAAGACGCGTTCGCGGTCGCCGATCGCATCGCGCTCCTTAAGAAGGGAAAGCTGCTTCAGTCAGGAACGCCGGAGGAGCTGTATCACGCGCCGGTGTCGCGCGAAGTTGCAGCGTTCATTGGCCGGGGCAGCATCGTCCCCGCCGAGGACAAGGGAATGAAAGCGAAGGTGACCATCGGTGGGGTGTCGCGGGATATGGACGTGATCCGGCCGAAAGGAGCGCCGTCGCATTTCGAGGCGGCGTTCGTGGTTATGCGGCCCGACGCGCTGGAGCTCGCCCGCGGCGCCAGCATTTTCGCCTGGCCGGGAAGGGTGACGAACCGACGCTTCGCCGGTGGTGTCGTCGTCTATCGCGTCAACCTGGGCGACGGAGTCGTTGTGGACGTCGAGTCCAGCTCCGCGGACGCGCGCGAAGGCGACGCAGTGTCGGTATCGCCGCTGAAGGGACCGTTTCCGCTGGTGCGGTAGCGGTAGGAGGGGGAGGAGGCGGCAACGATGACATCATTT
>DATBXT010000010.1:0-6211 GCA_036514115.1 Gemmatimonadaceae bacterium | reverse complement strand
GCGTCACCTCCCTAAACGTCAGTCGCATTGTGCATCCGCATCAATGCGCTACTAGGTTGGCTCCGCTCGTGTCACTCTGACTGCCCGCTCAACTCGTCTCTAAGCCGGGACGGGGGTTTTTAATTTCCTTTAGGATCCGTGTTAAGGGTGAAAACGCTGTGAACGCTTTCTAAACGATCCCTTCAAAACTGCACCAGGTCATTCGACCCGCTTTCAACTTCGATTGTACTGCACCGCGCTATTGAGCGCGCTTACTCTATCTGATCCACCCAGCGGTTCGTCGCCGCCAGTACCGCCAGAGCGCTCGCTGTTTCCGCGCTCCCCTTGATCTCACAATTACCTACCAGCAATTGGCTGTCGCGTCCAGAGCGAACTGTCACTCCGACGAACACGTACTCGCGCTCGAAGGCTTCCATCACCTTCACGCCCTCCACCGCTAACTGTCCTTCCCTGCCCTCCGCGTTCCCGATCGCGAATACCGTCGCGCGCGCGGCGAGATCGAGGCGGGACCTGTCCCCCTCGATTCCATGGGCTTCACCTATGTACGACTCTTCACCCTTCCTCAGGGTAACTCTGCAGGAGACTCCCTTCGATCGGGATCCCCGAACTTCGACGTCTTCGAAATAGAGCCGGCGGGCCGTGAACTTCCGGACGCCACCCTCCGGCGTCACACCCGGGACCGCCGAGAACTGCGTATGTGGGGTCGGACGCGGCGGAGTCGGCCGCGTCTTCGGCTCGCTCGTAATCGCCACCGAGATCTTCCGATGATCGATCCGCATCGCCAGGTGCGCCATCAACGCGCTCTCGATATTCCGCACCACCTGCTTCGGCGTCAGCTCTGCCGTCGTCAGCACGTGGATCTGCTCCACCGCCCCGCTGTCGCTCTCGATGATCTTGGCGGATACCACTCCCGGAAGCGTAAGGATGAGCTCCTCAGCACGCTTGATGGGTAGTACGCTGCCGGCGATGTTGTTCAAGTTCAACTGGGTGCGGGATTTAACGATGGGAAACGGACGGCCAATATTGCAGACGATTGGCCTTTAATCAAGCAAAACATCCCTCCGTGTTTGCTGTCCAATGACTCGCCACTGACGAGTACGCTACAAGCTTCTGACGGAAGCGCGATGCCTCTTTTTTATCATCGACGGGCGATTTCTTATCAGCGCACAATGCGCTCACGGCTGGATGATGTATCCGGAATTGATTCCCGTTACGCCCGTGGTGTCGTGCTCGATCACCACCGTCCAGTCGCGCCGCCGCATCCCGAGATTTATTCGCGTCGACTGATAACACTCCAGATGTGTTTGGCCCGAGGCGAGTGTGTTGGTCCTGAGATCCACCGTCGTCGGCGCGCGCTCGCCGCAACCGAATCCATTGGTCTGCATCATCTCCCACACCCTCGGCAGTCGCGTTCCCACCGGAATCAGCTTTCGCAGAGTGTCGTTCAGCTGATTGCCTGACACGAAATCTCCGAGCTCGATGTGAGCAGGGTCGGGATTCTTTTTGCAGCCAACTGCGAGAAGCGCTGTGAGGACTGCGAGGCGCGACAGAGATACGATGCGTGTCATGCGCTCTCCACGAGGTCGCAATACTGAAATCGGTCTTCGCGCAGAACGCGCTCGCCGGTTTCACATCTCACCGGCTGGTGAAATCCGGGACCGCCGGAAACGAAGGTGTGGAATTCGCCGCGCTCGCCGCACGGATCCGCTGTATCCGGAAGATCCGCCAGCAGCGTCATGTCGAACGCTCGGCCGGCGAAGCCTGGATCGAGCTGAGTAGTATCGACGCAGACCAGCCGCGCCGAGTAGCCGCTGTCGATGAAGCTTCGCGCGAGCGCCAGGGTGTTGGTCCCCCAAATGGGAAATACCGGATCGAAACCGGTGCCGCCGAGTAACCGCTCACGGTACGCGCGCACGTCCTGCAGGAATAAATCCCCGAACGCAATGTGCCTCACCGCGGGAAAATCTTCTCTGATCTTGCGCAGCGCGTCGTGGAAGGCGGACTCGTACGCGTCGTTGGTGGATTTCTGCTCGAGCATTATCTCCACCAGCGGGAGTCCCACGCTCGCCGCCTGCGCGTGGAGCAGAGACCGCCTGACTCCGTGGACGCTGATGCGATCGTAGCCGCGCGTCACGCTTGTCAGAAGCGCAACCACCTCGAACGCGGTTCCGTTCCGCAGCGATTCCAGCGCCAGCGCGCTGTCCTTGCCGCCACTCCAGCTGAGAATGACCTGCTTCTTCTCTGCCATTCAGTGCGTCACCAGAACACCGCACCTGTCGACGAAATACTCCGGCGGGTGATCGGTGCGTCTGAGAATCGCGTGCAGCATCTCGTGCCTGACAACCAGCGGGTTGTCCTTCACATACTCGGCGAGAGTGATGGAGTTATTGCCCGGCTGCCAGACTCCCACGACGTCGGCGCTGCTGCCGGACGAGAATCCTCCATCGCCTGGGACGTAATAGAACCTGATCCCATCCATTGAGACGCCCAGCCCGGTGCATCCCGAGATTTCGCCCCAGTAAACTCCATAGATGACGGGCGGCGGATCCATCGCGATCGCCCCTTTCGGCAGCGGATCGGTGACGTCCGAGCCGCACCCGACGCCGAAAAGCAGGGCGAGACCTGCGAGCAGCTCGTTGAGTCGTCGCATCAGTGGGTGACCAGCGCGCCGCATTTGTCCACGAAATATTCCGAAGGGTGATCGGTGCGACGAAGAATCGCGTGCAGCTCCTCGTGTCTCACCGTCATGGCATCCTGTCGCGCGAACTCCGCGAGGATGATGGCGTTGCGTCCCGGCTGCCACATGCCGGTGAGGTTCGAGATCGAGCCGTAGCTGAAGAACCCCGCACCGGGAACATAGTACCAGGATACCTTCGACATAGGCCGGGTCAGTCCGGAGCAGTGCTCCACCTCTGTCCACCACGTCCCATACGAACCTGGCACCGCGACGAAGACCGCACCCTCCGGCAGCGTTTCGTGTGGAGCGGCGACGTCGCCCGCGCCACCACAGGCTGCGACGACGAGCATCAACGCTGTGACGCGTGCGGCGCAGAATCCTGTCAGGCTTCCTCCGGGTCCGCCGAGCCTCCAGCTACTCTCGATGCGGCCCGTGAATCTGCGCCAATTGGGACTTCTTAGCGAGGAGTCGGCTGCGCGCTGCGCGACTCGGACAGCAGTTTCGTCACGAACCGCTGTCCCTCCGAGATGCGCTCTATCTCGACCGCGACTGCGTCCATTCCCTGCTCGAGGCGCTGCAATCGCTCCGAGTCCGCGGAAACGAGCTGCGGCGCCCGCCGGCGCGCCGACTTTTTCCACCAACGAAAACCGAGGAAAAAGAGCAGCGACATCGTCACGAAAGTGCCGGCCACTCCGGCCCCGACGCCGTCGTCGAACGAGCCGTTGGTGTCCTCGCGGGGCGAATCCCCCATTATCGATATCAATTCCGGTGACGCCGCGGCGATTTCCTGCCCGGTGGTGGCCAGGTCGCCCTCCAGCTGCAATACCCGCGAGTCGAGGGCAGCGAGCTGCGCCTGCAGGCCCTGCATTGCCGGATTCGGAGCAGTGCGCATCTGCTCGATGATATCGCTGCGGCGATCGGTGACGCTTTCGAGCTGCTCGTTGAGCTGATCGCGCCTCGCCGTCAGCGCCAGCATCTGGTCGCGGGTGGTGGGTATCTGAAGATTCCTGCCGTCTGTGTAGACCGTCACCGACGGTGCTTTGCCCTGTGGCGCGATCACGACGTCGGCGCCTCCTCTGTCCTGTTGCATGATGTTCATACGGTGCGGGTCGCGGATGGGTTACAGCAAGCGTCAATCTTTGTAGGGGTCATATTCATTCTCCCCGGCCATCACTACGATCAGAGGTCGTAAGGTGTGGAGCACCCGGACGGTATCACCCTGCGCCGCCAGGACTTCGGGCAATCTGCGGTACGCCTGCGGCGCCTCGTCGAGACCGCCGCCCCTCAAGATAATTCCTTTTGGACCGAGCCATTCGTTGACCATGTCCCACGAGACTTTGCCGGGTGACACGATGCGCGCCTTGGGTCCCCACCCTTTTTTCTTTCCTCGCGCCTCGGTGCGCGACATAACCCGTCCCGCGCCGTGCACCGTCGACCACAGCGCTGCTTCTGATTTTTCGGGCGCATCGGTAGTTCCTTCGAGGATCACCGCGTTGTCGCCCATCGAGCCGCCGACGAATCCTCGCTGTCCCGGAAATGCGGGGGTGGCTCCTTTGCGGACCACGATCAGATCCTCGCCTCCGTGGTTCTCCTTCCAGGCGAAGTTGTGGTGATTGTGAACGAGATCGAGCTCTTCGCCGCCTAGTATATCGACGACTTTTCGCGCCACCCATTCTCTGCCGGCGTAGGCGTATTTGCCGCCGAGCTCCATCAGCGACCAGTACGCATCGCCGAGCGGTGACGTGATGTCGAGCAACGCCTCGCGCTCGGGGACGCGGGTGCCCCACTTCTCGTTCATCGACAGCGCGAGAACGCCGGAGGCGACGGTGTGTCCGAAACCGCGCGATCCGAAATGGACACCGACCCAGATCCGGCCTTGCTCGTCGGCGAAGACATCCACGTAGTGATTGCCGCTGCCGACGGTGCCGAGCTGCGACCGCGCCTTCGCCTTAAGCTCACCTTCGACGTGCTTCGGCAGCGCACTCCACGCCGAGTCCTCGAAGAGGTCGTCCGCCCGCGGTGGATCGCGTGAGACGTTGCTGCGTCCCATGCCGAATGAAATCGTGCGTTGGATCTGATCGGCGATGCGCTCCAGCTCTTCGCGGCTGAAGTCGTCGATCGTTTTGTCAGTCATGATCGCCGCGTTTCCGCAGGCGATGTCGAAGCCGACGCCGACCACTGACACTTTATCGCGATAGCCGGCGACCCCGCCGATCGGCATCACGTACCCCAGGTGGCCGTCGGCCATCAGTGCGGCGCGCTCCGCTCGGCTCGCTACGTCGCGAAGCTGGGCGAGAGTCTTCTCATCGTGGGAGCCGAATACCGCGAGCGGTGTCGTGGTTGGAGACGGAGCATCAATCATGGCGCGAGATCATTCAAGAATCCCGCCGCCGCCAGTCTCTACGCCCCTGCCAGCGCTTCGGGGGCAATGCCGTAATCGCGGAGCTTGCGATAGAGCGTGCGCTCGCCGATGTCCAGAATCTCCGCCGCCTTGCGGCGATTTCCCCGCGTCTCGCGCAATGCGCCTTCGATCGCCGCTCGCTCGATCTGCGCCATCGTCATTCCTGGCGCGAGAGTGACGGTTGTCGGGGGCGACGGCTGATTGGGCGGCTCGATGGCGATCGCATTGCTGCCTCCAACCGGCGCCAGCGCCGGCGGATGCACTTCCCGCGAGTTACCCACCCAGACTTCCTGACCGTTCCGCTCGGTGTCGAGCCGCCGGCGCAGCTCTTCGACCTGCAGCCGCAGCTCCAGCATGCTCCTCACCAGGAACTCCAGCTCGCGACCTTCGGTGCCAACTGCACCGCGCACTACGGGGCCGACGTGCACGGGTAAGAAGCGCGCGGAGCCCCCTTCCCTGATCGAGCGCGGAATATCCTCTGGCCCGATCTCGCGTCCGGGCGCGAGCACCACCATGCTCTCGATGAGATTCCGTAGCTCGCGCACGTTACCAGGCCACGGATAACTCATGAGGATCTGCATCGCGTCCGCTGAGATGCCTTTGAACTCGCGGTCGTGCTGCGATGCAAATTCGCTGATGAATCTGCGGACCAGCAGCGGAATGTCCTGCGGGCGATCGCGGAGCGGCGGCAGGTAGATGGCGAGGACGTTGAGCCGATAATAGAGATCGGCGCGGAAAAGTCCCTCTTCCACTCCTTCGCGCAGCGGACGATTTGTCGCTGCCACGACTCTGACGTTGATGGGAATCGCTGTCGTTCCGCCGACGCGGGTCAGTTTACGCTCCTCGAGGACGCGGAGCAGCTTCACCTGCGTCGAGGGCGGGATCTCACCGATCTCGTCGAGGAACAGCGTCCCTTGATCTGCCAGCTCGAAGCGTCCGATCCTTCGCTCAGCGGCTCCCGTGAAAGCCCCTTTCTCGTGGCCGAACAACTCGCTCTCGATCAGCGTTTCCGGCAGCGCACCAGCGTTCACGGCTATGAACGGCTTGCCGCGCCTCGGACTCAGCTTGTGGATCGCCTGGGCGACGAGTTCTTTGCCGGTGCCGCTCTCGCCCTCGATGATGACTGTGCTCGA
>DATBXT010000009.1:0-2380 GCA_036514115.1 Gemmatimonadaceae bacterium | reverse complement strand
TGAGCGACTTTTTTTGGGCACGTCGTATTTGTGATCCTGACGACCCGAAAGCCTTTCAGGTCAGCGCAGAATCAGCGAGGTCCAGGACGCGACCATATCCACCCGTCGACTGGGCGTCTGCATCTTATTGCGCGACGATGGTGAGAACGACTGTTGACGCGCTGGCGCTGTCCTGCTCGATCGGTCCGTCACTCTGCGCGTCGCTGTCCAGGAAAATCACCGTGCTGGCAGCTGCCGCACGAGGCCCCGATCGGATGTTGGTCTGATTCTCGTCGACGGCAGCCAGAATTGCATCGCGCGACACTCGCAGCTGCGCTCGTCGCGGCGCACGGATCGACAGACTCCACGGCCGCGTGGCGTCAATTCGCAGATTGAGACCGCTGGAGCCGTTACTGCCCTGTTGTTTAGCCAAAGCCGCGCCGTTTTCGACAGCCACTTTCAGCCGGGCGGGAACTGTCACCGATACGGTGTGGGTGAGGCTCACCGACGCGGCCTGCGCCAGTGCCGCGCGCGAACTCATCGCGCTGCCCAGAATGATCGCGGTGCAAATGGAGCGAAGGTGAGCCATCGACAGAGCCTCCATGACACCGTGAGGTAGCTCAACAGTGCTGGTTAGGGAAGAGGCACAAGTTGTACCTCTCTCTGTGACGACATTATGAACGCTTTATGACGATATCGTCATAGAGCGGGGAGGTGTCGACCGCCTAGTCGGGCAGGGGTTCCGCAATCAGCATGAAGCCCATGCCCCGCCTGGTCGTTATCGAGGGGCGGGCCTTCGCCGTCTGAAGTTTTTTGCGCAGTCGCGCGACGTGCGCGTCGATGACGTTCGAGCTCGGATCGAAGTGCATGTCCCATACTTTGTCGTGAAGCTCGCTCCGCGAGACGATCTGGCCCGCCTTCAGCATGAGATGCTCGAGCAGCTTCAGCTCCATCGCCGTGAGGTTTATTTCCTTTGCGCTGGCCGTGACTCGTCGCGTCAGCCGGTTCAGAGTCAGATTCCCGACAGTGACCTGCTCGCCCACTCGCGAGCTCCCGGCTCCCCGCCGAATCAGAGTACGAACGCGTGCGCGCAGCTCCTCATTGGAGACCGGCTTGACGACGTAGTCGTCAGCGCCGGCATCAAGCCCGCGGACGATGGACTCGGTATCACCGCGTCCGGAGTACAGCAGGATCGGTGTGCGTTTACCGTTTCTCCGCAGCTCCTGCAGGATCTCGAATCCGTGGCGATCGCCCAGGTGCAGGTCGAGAATTATCCCGTCGTAGTCGTTCACGAGGGCCAGCGTGCGGGCTTCTTCACCCGTCGAAGCAGTATCGATCGCATAGGCTTCGTCCCTGAGGACCCGCGTGATCAGCTTCAGTATCGATTTGTCGTCGTCGACTGCGAGTATGCGCATAATGGAATCTAGAAAAAAAAAGGGAGGGGGCGAACGCCCCCTCCCTTTTTCTCGACCTCCTCAAGCCTAGAACATCACGCCGAAAGTGATCGGGATGAATTTGAGCGAACCACCATCTCCCTGAACCTGGTTGTAGCGAGCTTCGATGAACGTGGTGAAGCCGCTCAAGGGCATGTTGATGCCGCCGCCAGCGTTCCAGCAGAAATGATTGTCTGACGCGCTCGAGCCACTCAGGCTGACGCTCGCCTGGCACCAACCGCCGCCACCGATCAGGTACGGCGAGACTGAAGCCGAAGGAACCTTGTAGACGAGGTTTCCCGTGAGGCTGGTGAACGCGATGTTGCCGTCAACGCCGTCGAAAGCGAAGCGATTGTACGCGCCATCGACTCTGATTCCGAGCGGCACCAGCTGCGGATTGAAGGCAAGGGTGCCGGTGACGTTGTATCCGGTATTGGCGCCGTCCGACAGATCGCTGGTCGGAAGAGACGCGCCAGCCGCGATGCCGAATTGAATCGGCTTCACAGCCGTGGCTACCTGCGCGCCCGCCTCAAACGAGACAAACGCGGTGCCCAGAAGGACAACTGCAAAAAGGGAACGCTTCAAAACAACTCCTTGTTGATGGAGCGCCCGCGCCGGGCCGATCGGCTGACGTTCGAACGCAGATCCGGTTGTACACAGAATGCGGCCGCATGGTGCGGTCGCGAATGCGTCACACGGACGAGCGTCCATCAGACCGGGTAACGCGCCGGCTCAGGTGCCTAGCGCCTCCGCTTCGTACTCGCGGGCTTGTTCTTAATGACGTAGGACGGATCGATTCGTTCCAGGCGACGCTTGCGCGCGTCGCCGAGCGCAACGAGACAGGAGTCGCGGCGGGGCCGGATGTCCGGGGTGACTACTCTTTGAAGAGCGGTGGACGCGGAGTCGTAATAGCTGACGACCGCCTGTGAGTCCGCTTTGAGGAAAGGCATCCCGCAAACCTCCTCCAC
>DATBXT010000008.1:0-3529 GCA_036514115.1 Gemmatimonadaceae bacterium | reverse complement strand
TATATCCCGGAAGTAAACACCGCCCTCATGGTCGGCTGCCTCCTGGTCGTTCTGTACTTCCAGTCATCGACCGCATTGGGTGCCGCATACGGAATCGCTGTGACCGGTACGTTTCTGATGACCACCAGTCTCATGTACACGGTGGCGCGGTCGTGGTGGGGTTGGTCGAAGACACGCGCGGTGCTACTGGTCGGACCATTCTTCATCATCGACGGCGCGTTCTTCGCCGCGAATTCCCTCAAGATCAAAGACGGCGGCTGGGTGCCGTTGGTGATTGCCCTGACGATCTTCGTTCTGATGACGACGTGGCAACGCGGCCGCATGATTGTGCGCAACCTGCTGGTAGATGCGTCCATTCCCCTCGACGTCCTGTTAAAGGACCTCGGCGACGAAAACCCCGACAAGCGCTTCCGACCAGCGCGGGTGCCAGGCACCGCGGTGTTCCTTACATCGGAGTCAAAGGACGCGCCGCTCGTTCTGCTCCATCACCTGAAGCACAACAAGGTATTGCATGAGCACGTTGTCCTCTTGTCGATGATCTCCGCACCGGTGCCGGAAATTCCCGTCACCGAGCGTCTCGAGGTGATCACCTTCCCGCACAACTTCGCCCGCATCAAGGCGAGATACGGTTTCATGCAGACCCCCAACGTGCCGGAGATCCTTGCTCTCGCCACCGAGCGTGGTATCATCGCCAAGCCGAGCGAAACCACGTACTACATGGGACGCGAGAATCTTCTTCCGACTGGCACCAAGCCGCTCGCCACCTGGCGCAAGCGGCTTTTCATCTTCATGTCGCGGAACGCCAGACCCGCCACGCAATTCTTCGGGATCCCGCCCAATCGCGTCGTGGAGCTCGGCGCGCAGATGGAGATCTGACGAGAGTCGAAGCCCGCGGACTCAGTCGAGTCCCCTTCGTTTCACTCTCTCGATATCGCGTCGGTCTTTTTTAGTGGGCCGTCCGCGGTCATATCCGGGAACCGCTTGTGCGGCTTTGACCTGTAACTGCATCGCCTCTCTGGCCTTCTTGCCTTCTTCGCTTTCCGCGTAGAGCTCCGCCGCCACCGGCGCAGGCCCGCGATGCTCCGAGAGTTTCCGCACGCTGACGATGTGGTGATACGGCCCGAGGCGAATGCGGAGCTCGTCCCCGACCTGAAGCTGTTTGGCTCGCTTCACCCGTTCGCCGTTGACCTCGACTTTACCGCTTTCGATTGCGGTGGCAGCGAGCGCGCGTGTCTTGAAAAAACGCGCGGCCCAGAGCCATTTGTCGAGCCTGACCCGTCCAACCTCATCTGAACTCATGGATTCGTTGCCCGTAAAGCGGGTGCGGAGTCAGGAAGATAAGAAAAATCTTCAGCCGCATGGAGCAGCGGATGCCCCAGGACGACTGGTCGACACAATTAAAGAAAATCGAGCGCGAGTTCGAAGGACTCCCGCCCGAGCCATCGCCTGCGTACAAAAAGCTGCAGAGCGAGGAGCAGCGTCGCGCCCAGGAACGTACTCAGCAACGCGGCGCAATGATCGGTGGCGGTGCGCGGCTCGTCCTCGTCGCCGCGCTGGGTGTCGCGCTCGCATTCTGGCCGTACGAGAACGCCTGTGGATCCGGACTCTTCGGCTACCTCGCGACCGAAGCGGTAATCGTCGCCGGTGGATTCTGGGTCGCGATCACCACGTGGCGCGCCCGATTACCCAAGATGCACATCCTGTCGCTGCTGATTGTGTTGGCCGGTCTCATCCTGCTGGCCGTGGAAGTTCTGCCGCGCGTCGGATACGCCGCCGTCGATCCGAAGCACCCGCCCGCCTTCTTCTGTCCCGCAACGGAAAACGCGCCGCCCCGCGTCACCGCGGCGGAGCAGCGCGTCAATCTCGCGACCAGCGTCCTCGAGGAGCGCTGGAAGTCCCGAACCGGCGAGCTTGCTAAGCGATTCCGTCCGCAGCGAGATGCGCTAACACGGCTTGAGCGTCCTGAGCTGCTATCCCAACCAGCTCACGGATCTCCCCGGGACTGATCGGTTCGACATCGTTGTCGAAATCGTCGTAATCAAAAGGGAGATCATCCAGGTCGAGAACCATTGACCCGTCGAGCTCGGGCGCATCGTCCAGCGTTATCACCCGGCCGATTGGAAAAGCAGTCTTGAACCTCGGCGCGGTTCGGAACTCGATACGGTTCGGCAGATCGCGGAACTGCTCCCGCAGCATCGGCTCGAGCCGCTCTTTCATCATCGGCATCCGCTCGCGCATCAGCTGCATTTCAGGAGCGAACATCATCCCGCCGGGTCCGTCGATGCGCATGCCACCCATTGGCGCCCAGCGACCCTGATTGCTCAGGCGCATGACATCACTCGCCTTCCCCGTCGTAACCTGGACATCCCGGAACCGCCCGCCGGAATAAACGCGCAGCGTGACGCGCGTGCCTGGTGTGAGCTTCCTTACTTCACGCGTCAGCCGGCGTGATGCGACTTCATTGGCGTATTCATCTTCCGCATCCGCCACTGAAGTGCGGACGTCGACACCATTGATCGCGGCGATCCTGTCTCCTTCGACAATGCCCGAAATTTCCGCGGGCCCTTTCGGCGTGACCGCTTCCACGAATACGCCCAGCGTGTCCCGTTTCGTTCCAGTTGCGCGCAGCTCGATTCCGAGTGCAGCCCGGTTCGCCATCGCTGAATCCATCTTGAAAAACACCATATTCCGGCGCGCCGAATCTCCCGGCTGCCGGCGATAGACCCGACACTCCACACGTCCGTCGGAAAATTTCGTGCACGTCGAGTCCGCGTTCGACGGCGTGCCCTGCGCGCTGAGTCCGGTAGCGAGCGACGCGCTCGCAACGGCTGATAGCAGCAATCCCGCTCTCATTGTGTCTCCATTTTCGGTTCTGTCGAATAGGACATCAACCCACGTTGAAGGGTTGCTCTGCGGGTGCAAAAGAGTGGCGGTCGGGTGATATTGAGTCATGTCCACGACCCTGGAGCCGCGTCCCGCGCCACCTGAAGCGGCAGATGTCGATGTGCACTCTTTCGAGCACCATTGGCAGGACGAGGCGGACGCCGCGTACCTCTATCGGATTCTTGCGTCCGCCGAGGCCGATCCCAGGAAGAAAGACATCTACTCCAGATTGGCCGACGTTGAGGACAGGCACGTCGTGGTCTGGTCGGAGCTGCTCACGCAGCATGGCCATCCGCCGCCGACATTCCGGCCGAGTGGTCGGGCCCGCTTGCTCGCCCGGCTCGGTAGCTGGTTCGGCCCCGGATTTCTGCTTCCGATGCTGCTGGAGGAAGAAGGGCGCGAGGTCAAAGCTTATCTGGAGATGCACCGGCAGACGCCGCGTGGCGCTCCGGGCGGCGCCGAGGCGCTGGTGCTTGCGCGGGAATCGGCCGACCACGCCAGTACGCTCGGTGAGATTGCCGGCAAGGGCGTTGAGCCGTGGCACAAGACGGAATCCGGTGGATTCCTTCGCAATGTTGTGTACGGGTTCAATGACGGCTTGACGGCGAACTTTGGTCTTGTCGCCGGAGTGATCGGAGCCGGCGTC
>DATBXT010000007.1:0-47627 GCA_036514115.1 Gemmatimonadaceae bacterium | reverse complement strand
AGAGTAGACAACGAACTCAAGTGGGGAAGAATCTCGACCATTCTGATTGCGGTCGCCGCCGCCGTCACTGCGCAGAAGTCCGGAACGATGGTAGCCTTTCTCGGGATTTTCGGCTGGGGATTGTTTGCATCGACACTGGTGCCGGCTCTGGCCGTTGGTCTCAATTGGCAGGGCGCAACACGCGCCGGCGCGATCGCATCCATAAGCACAGGATTGATAGTGACACTGGCGCTGGAGACGACGGCGTATTGGAAAGTCTTCACCTTCCCGGCCGGCGTCACTGCGTCGGCCGTGGCGATGGTCTCATCGTTCCTGGTCTTCCTGGTGGTGTCATGGCTGACTCGTCGCAGCGCCGCCGCGTCGATCGATCCCGATATTCAGCTTGTGATGGAGATCTGACTATTCGGTAGAAGATCTATTATCGTGCTTTGCCTCGACGACGCGGACGCTCTTGATGTTGACGAACTCGCGGATGCCGAACTCACTGAGCTCTCTCCCGAAGCCGGAGTGCTTCACGCCGCCAAAAGGGAGGCGCGGGTCGGACGCGACCATACCGTTGATAAAAAGCAGTCCGGATTCTATCCCGGCGACGAACTGATCTCGCTCCTGTCGGTCATTCGTCCACGCGGATGCGCCGAGTCCGAAAGGAGTCCCGTTGGCGAGATCGATCGCGTGGTCGATATCCCTTGCCTTAAAGACCGCCGCAACCGGGCCAAAGAGCTCGTCGCGCGCCGCCGGCGCATCGTCCGGGATATCGGCCAGTACTGTTGGCGCGTAGTAGAACCCCTTGCCCGTCAGCGTTTTTCCACCAGTGAGAAGCTTCGCGCCAGCCGAGACTGAAGATCTCACCTGGTGTTCGAGCTCGTCACGAATCGCGGCAGTGGCCAACGGCCCGAGCTCGGTCTGCTCGTCCATTGGATCTCCAACGCGAACCTTCGCCACGGCCGCGACGAACTTGCGGAGAAAGTCATCGTAGATGCCTTCATGCACGATGAATCGCTTGGCGGCGATGCACGACTGGCCGTTGTTGATCATGCGTGCCGTAACCGCGGTGGTTACAGCGGAGTCGATATCCGAGCTCGGCATCACCACGAAGGGATCGCTCCCGCCCAGCTCCACTACGGCTTTCTTGAGATTCTTTCCAGCGGTGCTGGCGACAGCACGGCCTGCGCCCTCGCTTCCGGTCAGCGTCACAGCGGCGACACGCGGATCTGCGATGATCGCGTCCACCTTGTCGGAGCCGATCAGCAACGTCTGAAACGTTCCGTCGGCGAAGCCAGCGCGGCGAAGGACGTCCTCGATCGCGAGCGCGCACTGCGGGACGTTGGATGCGTGCTTGAGGATGCCGACGTTCCCGGCCATCAGTGCCGGTGCGGCAAATCGGAAGACCTGCCAGAACGGAAAATTCCACGGCATGATGGCGAGGACGACACCGATCGGCTGAAAGGCGATCCAGCTCTCGCCGCCTTCCATCTGCACGCTTTGATCAGCGAGAAAGCTCTCCGCGTTGTCAGCGTAGTAGGTGCAGGCCGTCGCGCATTTTTGCGCTTCAGCGACGGCGGCCTTGAGCGGCTTGCCCATTTCTTCAGTCATCAGCCGGCCGAGCGCCTGGGACTCCGCTTCCAGGATCTGAGCCGCCTTGCGCATGTGGGCGGCGCGATCGGCGAAGGATGTCAGGCGATGCCGGCGAAACGCCGCATGCGCCTTGTCGAGTGCAGCGTTGACGTGAGCATCCGAGTGCGGCTCGAAGGTGCGGAGCGTTTCTCCGGTCGCGGGATTGATCGTCGCGATACTCACAAATTGCGAGGCCTCACCTGGCGTGCCGAAGGTCCCGTTTTGCGATGCGGAGCTTTGGTCGTTTTGTATCACTGAGGTCCATGTCCTGCCAGCCGACATCATAGACGCTGTACACCTTACGCGCGCGAAGGGCGCGCGCGATCGGACGGACGAGGGTCCAGGCGGACAGTCTCTCAACGAGTGCCGACGCGCCGACCAGGTAGGACTCGACCCGTGCATCATCGTCAACTCGAAACTCTTCTATGCGACCGACGACGTTGTCGTCGGCGTCGCGCACCTTGGTGCCAAGCAGAAGCTCGATGTGCACGTCCACTCTATTCCTCCTCCTCCGAACCGCCGCCCGGGATTCGCTCGATGATGTGCTTCGCGAACCATATCTCCCAGTCGAGGGCGCCCGTCTCCCTGGCTTCGACATCCAGCTTCACTTCTTTGCCGACGGTCTCGACGCGTGACCATGGAATCCGCACCGCTCCGGAGCGGCTCGGTCCCCACAATTTCCCCAGGGCGGCTGACATGCGGCCAAATGCGGGATGGAGTCTGTTCCATAAGGTCGGGCCACCGATCAGAATGTGAGTGATTCGCGGCTGCGAGGTCTCGCCTACGTGCATCAGCAGCCCGCTTACTCTTCCCATCTCGCATTCTTCGCGATCGATCAGCTTCTTGTCCAGCACGTCACGCACGAGATCCATATCAGCCTCCCATGATCTCGAGTGGGATCGATATCAGCGCGAGCACAAACGAGATCACAACGACGATCGAAACAACCGAATTGCTGATCCAGCCGTTGCGATACTTGCCGAGGTAGATCGGGTCATTCATGAGCAGCAGGAACGGGACAATCGCCAGCGGGAGCGTGAAGCTGGTGAGGGCCATCGACATCATCGTCACTTTTATCGGATCGATTCCGAACACCAGTGGAATTGCCGCCAGTAGGACGATGACGGTGTAGACGAACGCGAAGCGGGAGTTCTTCGACGGCTCGAGGTCTTCGCTCCACCTCCAGCCGAACCCCTGTGAGAAGAAGTAGGCAATCGCCAGCGATACCTCGAGGGCCGCGCCGAAGCAGGCGAAGATCATCGAGAAAGCGAACAGGTAAAATCCCCACCTTGGCAAGGCGGTGGTCATCATCAGCGCTGCCTGCGGAAACGTATCCACCTGAATGCCTTTGGGCTGCAGCGCGAGCGCGGCGACGACGAGCACCGCCATCGACAGCACTCCGCCGAAGATCATCCCGAATCCGGCGATGAATCGATTGATAGGGATGTAGCTGCTATCCCATTCGTCTTCGATGGCGCCCGACGAATAGAAGTACATCAGGTAGGGAGAGATCGACGCCCCCAGGATGCTGACCGCAAGAAACCCGTACTTGGCTTTGTCGCTGCCGGGCATGGATGGAAGCAAGGCTGAAGTCACGCCCGACCAATCCGGATGGAGCTTCAGTGCGGAAACGAGAAAGGAAAGCGTCACCAGGCCGAGCAGCGACGCGCCGTTCTCGATCAGGCTGAAGGTTCCCTTCCACATCAGGAGCCACACCAACAGTGAAACAGGAACGGCCCACCATGGGAAGCCGACCCCGGTCAGGATCTGAATTCCAAACCCAATACCTCCCAGCTCGGCGACGAGCACCATGAACGCGACCAGAACTATCCCGACGAGGACGATGAAAAAGAAAGGGAAGCCGAAACGCTCGCGCATGGCGTCGACCACGGTGTGCTTACTTACCGCGGCCAGACGACCCGACATCTCGACGAGGAAGATCAGGCACAGCGTGCCGAGCAGAATTGCCCACAGCAGCTGGTAACCGAATAGCGCGCCGGACTGTGCGGCGGTCGTCACAGAACCGACCTCCAGGAAACCTCCCACACTGGTGATTATGCCGAGTGCAAGCTGAAGGATCTTCTTCACTTCGAGGACTCCACCTTGTCGGAGAAATCCTTCATGATCTTCATGTAGATCAGCACGGAGTCCCACGGCTGCCGGAACTGGCTCGCGTCTTTGGCTTTGACGAACCTCGACATCTCCGAGATGTTGAACCGGGTGCTGGTGAGAGCGCGGTCAAAGGCGGCGCTGTCGATTGTGGGCGGCGGAGACTTGAGAAGCTCGCTGCCAGTCTGCAGTAACATCTGATCGGACAACTGCAGAGTCTGACTGGTGTATTTGTCGGGCGTCGTATGACGAAGCCAGGCGTCGCCGGCCATTCGCGCCGTAGAGACCCATGAGACCACGGTGTCCATCTGCTCCGCGGGAGTCGGAGGCTTGCAAGCCGCGGCGAACAGGATTGTCAGCAGGAAGAAACGTTTCGCGGGCATCTGATTTACATTGTCTGTTCTATGCCGAAAAACAGATTTCTCCTGCTGCTCCTTTCACTTTTCGTGCTCGCCGGTTTTGACACCGCGTGCGGGCAGTCGCAGCCTGCACCGGGGCAGGTGCTTGCGCCGCCGCCTCCGGCTCGGCGCGAGTTCAGGGGCGTTTGGATTGCGTCGGTCGAGAACATCGACTGGCCATCGCAGCCCGGGCTGTCTACACAGGAGCAGAAAGACGAGCTGATCGGCATGCTCGATCGCGCCGTGTCGCTCCGACTCAATGCGATAATCCTCCAGGTGCGGCCGGCAGCGGATGCGCTTTACGCATCCCGATACGAGCCGTGGTCCGAGTATCTCACCGGCCGAATGGGGCGAGCGCCGAATCCATTTTATGACCCGCTGGAATTCGCGGTCGCGGAAGCACACAAGCGCGGGCTGGAGCTCCATGCGTGGTTCAATCCCTATCGTGCACGCCATCCGTCATCCAAGTCGCCGCCGTCTTCAAATCACATCAGTGTCACGAACCCGGACCTGGTGAAGAGTTACGGATCGATGCTGTGGATGGATCCTGGCGAGCCGGCCGTTCGTCAACGCACACTCGACGTGATTCTGGATGTCGTCAAGCGCTACGACATCGATGGCGTTCATATCGACGACTACTTCTACCCGTACAAGGAAAAGGACCGGCGCGGACGCATCATCGAGTTTCCGGATGCCACGAGCTGGCGGAAATACGTGCGCTCGGGTGGTCAGCTCTCGAAGGACGACTGGCGGCGATCGAACGTCGACACCCTCATCCATCAGGTGTACACGGAGATCAAGGCCGCGAAACCATGGGTGAAATTCGGAATCAGTCCGTTCGGTGTTTGGCGTCCGGGCTATCCAGCAGAGACACGCAGCAACGCCTTCGATTCGTACGCCGAGCTCTATGGCGACTCGAGGAAGTGGCTGGTGAATGGCTGGGCGGATTATTTCACCCCGCAGCTGTACTGGCCGATAGACCGGCCGAATCTCAGCTTCCCGATTCTGCTTCGCTGGTGGGTGGAGCAGAACGCGAAGGGCAGACACATCTGGGCGGGCAACTATCTGGACAAGGTGACCGGCACTTCTACCGGCTGGCCGGCGCAGGAGCTACTCGATCAGATAGCGGCGACGCGCGCGCAGCCGGGTGCCACGGGCAACGTCTACTTCAGCATGAGAAGCTTCATGTTCGGACGCGATAACCTGCCGCAGAAGCTCGTCGCGGGTCCGTATGCGGAGAAGGCGCTGATTCCGGCGTCGCCGTGGATCGACAGCACACCACCCGCCGCACCGCTGGTGCGAGTCGGCCGCGATCCGAGCTCGGCGTCGACAACGGTCTCGATTCAACCACAAGGCGCCGAGGCCGTGTGGCTGTGGACTGTTCGAACGCGCGTCGGGAGTAACTGGACGACGGATATCATCCCGGGCTTCCAGCGATTTCTGATGATCCCGCGGCCAGTCATTGGCGGGCCCGACGAAGTTGCCATCTCCGCGGTCGACCGCAACGGGAACGAGAGCGCAGCAACCCTGACGAGCTTGGATACGCCGTAAAAAAATCCGCGCCGTTTTTCGGCGCGGATTGGAATTTTGTCGCGTGTGGCGGTTTACCTGACTGTGATCTGTCGCGCCATGCCGTGTGCGAAATGCGGCTTCCCGTCTCTGGCGTCGGGCACGAAGCAAACGAGAGCGTAATTACCGGGCGTGAAATTGGCGGTGAAATACTCGGCCATGCCCGGCACCATGCCGGCAATTCCACCGAGCGCTTTACCCGGCGGCGGGCCTTCCATCTTCTCCATCCACTTCATGAATTCGCCGAGCGTCACACCGGAGTTGAGCTGGACGAGCTCCACTTCGTGCGGCTGGGCGCCGGAATTGTGAACGCGAATAGTGCGCGCGCCCGCTTTGATCGGCGTCGAGAGCTTGAAGTTGTAATCCACCAGATTCATGGTCACGTCAGCCTTCGGCGCGGACGCAACGCTCCTGGCAGGCACGACACGGAGCGGGCGGATCATTCCCTTCGCGAAGTGCGGCGGTCCACCGATGTCCACGAAACAGATCAGAGCGTAATTGCCAGGGCGGAGCATCATCGTCGCGTTCGCTTCGGTTCCCGCATCGGGCGCGTTGGGTCCACCGAGCTCCTTCATCCACGACGGCGGCGGTCCGGGATTCGCGAGCGCCGAGCGAAGATCTTCGATTGTCTTGCCGTCGTCGAGCCGGAGAATCGCCATGTGATGCAGCGACGGCCCCTTATTCATAAATCTGAACTCGGTGAGACCGGCGGGGATGACGTCCGGAGCATCGAACTTGAAATCTTCTCCTGTAACGCGCACGACACGAGCTTTGGCCGCGGGCGCAACAGGACTGGTTTCAGAAGACGCGCGTCGGGCACCCGGTTGGGTCTTACCGTTGATCGTATATCCTGCGACTGCCACTGATCCCGCCAGGATGGCGATGGTGGTCAGTGATGCCATGTACACAGCTCCGTGTTGACAAGTTTTTGGTTAACGGCGCGGACAATTCTCGCGTCACGCCGCGGGACTGTCAACGATGGTTGCGTCGGTGGCGAAGCCGGTCACGGCCTCAAGAGCCTGGCCTCGGAGAGCATGCGTTTGACTTCGAGAGCGTCGGTGGTCGCCTCACCAAGGGCGGTATTGTCGAAGATGCACCACGTGGCGATCCGCCGTGATGTTTTTTCGTCCAGCGCGCGCGCAACTTCGGCGAGAGTCTCCGGCGGATACGCGGAGTAATAAATCCGGGGCGATCCGTGCAGCCTGTAGTACACAACGCCTTCGTGCCCGCCAGTTTGCGCGGCCGAGGGTACCCGAGCGGGGTCAGCGGCTACCCGCGCCACTCGCATCTCCCGCAGAAATTCCTCCACTTCCGCGGTGAACCAGGTCTCGTGGCGCGGTTCGAACACGACCTGGCCGTCGAAGCGTTCGCGAAGTTCCATGAAGAAGGATTTGGCTGTGGCGGCATCGTGGGCGAAGCTGGGTGGCAACTGAATGAGAATCGGTCCGCGCTTCTCGCCAAGTCCTGCCGTTTCGTCCAGGAACTGGTCCAGCTCCGCGCGAGCCCCAACAAGTTTCGCCTTATGTGTAATCGCCTTCGGCAGCTTGACCGCGAACTGAAAATCAGCGGGAACCGATGCCGCCCAGCGCTCGTAGGTACCTCGTCGATGCGGCCGGTAGAAGCAGGAGTTGATCTCCACACAGTTGAACAGCGTAGCGTAGCGCTGCAAGTGTGTGCCGACTGGAGCGAACCGGTGGGAGTGCTCTCGCCTGATCGCCCATCCGGCGATGCCAATGCGGGGCTGCGTGGATCCGAATCCGTGTGGAATATCCGTGTGCACCATCCTACCTTGTGCTCAAATGACGGGGTCAGAACTCCATAGCTACGCAACACCCGGGCTTCGCCGTTCGTTATCGGCCGCGGTCCTGGCGTGGACGCTGTCGATCACAACCGCGGGATGCGTTCACAACGCTGTGGTTCGTCCATCCCGTCACGCGAACTATTGGGAGGCGTTGGCGGAGCTACATCCCGTTGATGCAGCGGCTGCCGCGCACACGCCCTCGGAAGCCGAATTCGCCGAGGCACTGGGCGACCTCATGTCAGGAGATATCGAGAAAGCCGAGGACCGGTTCGCGAAGCTGCGCCTCTCCGCGACTGATTCGGTGATCCGCGCCGGGTCGCGGGTCGTATATACCGCCACGCTGCAGTTCCAGGAGAAGTGGCAGACCCTGTCCGGACTGAAGGGCGAGTCCGCGCAGACCGATGCGGAGCAGCACGACAAGGCGAGTATCGAGTTGTGGGCTGACGCGTTCAAGCGCGCCCCGCCCAAACTCTCCACGTTCCGGTCGTCGACCGGCCGATTGCAGATGTCGATATCGGCAGTGGGGACGCCGCTCGTCCCGGTGAAGATAGGTGACAGGACTTACAACTTCTGGCTGGACACGGGTTCGAGTCTAACCATGCTGTCGTCGGACGTCGCCGACGAGCTCGGCGTAAAAGCGCTGACTCAGGACACCCTCGAGATCGTCACCAGTACGGGCCGGGTCAGCGCGCAACCGGCGCTCATTCCGCAGCTGATTCTGGGTCCGCTCGTGGTCCAGAATGCTCCGACGATGATCGTCGCCGAGTCGATGATGCAGATGCGCGAGTCGCGTCCGACATCCATCAGCACTCAGCTCAAAATCGACGGCATCATCGGCTTCGACATTATCAGGCAGCTGGATCTGGAGCTCGATTACGTTGACGGCATCCTGCGCCTGCGAGATCCGGCGACCTCGCACCCGGACGCGAAGCGCAATCTCTTCTGGGTCGGACTTCCGGTGATCCTGATCACGAGCAGCGACGGAACCCCGTTGCATTTTGGTCTCGACACCGGCGCCCAGCTGACGTTCGTCACCGAGACTCTGCTGGACAAGCTTCAGATCGCGCCGGCCAGGATCGAGAATCGGCGCGTGGGCGGCTTGGGGGGCGAGATCTCTCTGCGCGCCCCGGTGCTGCCCGATCTGAAAGTTCTGGTTCGGGGCTATCCGATCCTCTTCAAGGGAGCTTTTGTTCGCGCTCCCGTCTATCAGGTCCTCGCTTCGCTCGACGGCGTACTGGGCGGCGACGTCTGGAACAGCGGCATCGTTCGCATCGACATAACGAACGGGGTATTCGCGATCAGGAAATCCCGCCCCAACTAGGAAGATGTTAGCTTCTTAGCTAACATGACGCGCACCGAGCCCCTTCGAGTAGAGTTCGCGGTCACTCCGCGCTTCGACGTCTTCTACGCGTTGTTTGCGCTCACGAGCAGCGGACCGGGCCCCCTCGGATCGTGGAAGGAACGAGCAAATGGCCGGCTGCAAACGGACTTTGACATCCTCGCCCGGCGGGTTGCACCGCTCCCCATTTTCTGGCCGCTGCTCGCGGATGCCGTGCAACACGTTGCGGGGGAAATGTCCTTCGACGAGCTCGTGTCGACGATTCGTGAGACGCCAATGGAGGACCTGAGGCGGAATCTTCTTACGGGAATTTTTCACGAAGCCCATTCTGTCGACACACTGCTGTCGCGAAAGAACGGGTTGAAGAAGGTTCTGACCGCTGACCCGTTGCCCGGTGCTGACCTTCTCGGTCATTTCGGACTCAGACCCTACGATCCGGCGTCCGCGGCAGTGCGCGCAGTCAACGCACTTATCTCCGAGACGGAATCGTATCGCGACGATCTTTGCCTGGTGCTCCAGAGATTCTGGGACACGCTTTTCAGAGCTGACTGGCTCGCGCTCGAGCCCAGCCTAAGGGCCGAGTCGTTCCGCATGAGGGACCTGCGACAGGAAGTGGCGGTCCCAGAGCTGGGACGCGAGCTGAATCTCCCGGTGACGTTTGACGATCATGCCCGCGAAGTGCGACCGCGCAGCGGCAGCGCGATCGCCTACGATAGAATCGACCGCTGCTACATCCTTGCATCGGCGTTCAACACTCGGCGGCTGTGGGCGAAATACGAAACGCCTTCGCGCAGGGTCGTGCTGTATTTCCCGATCGCCCGTGACGTTACGGCGGCGAACAGCCTGGCCGCGGACGCGCGTCGCGCGGCGGAAACAATCCCGGTCAAAAAGGACATCAACGCCGAATCGGTTTTCCGCGCGCTTGGCGACACCACGCGCTACGCCATTGCGTCCATACTCGCTCGCACGCCGACGACATCCGCCGACCTCGCCAGAAGCCTGAAAGTCTCGAAGCCGACCATCACCCACCACGTTCACGCGCTGCGAGCGGCCGGACTCATCACAGAAACCCCGAGTGGAGGTTCGACCAAGCTGTCCTTGAGCCGCGACACCGTCGCGGCGCTATCCGGTGCTGCTGTTGAGCAGCTTTTTGCCTCAACCGCAGGGCTTACCCTGGGAACGACGCGCAAAAGACGCGACCGTTAGGCTCGATCTCGGAGCAGAAGCCCGAACGGACTCCGGCGGCTTTGTAAAAAAACATTTACAGAAACCTTTAAACCATTTTCACGTACGGTGGGTCTAAGATTACGAAGACCGGAAAACACCCCCCTCCGGCTTTGTAGGACTTCGAGCTACTGGTCGAGCTTGTAGGACGGGTGGGCCACCAGTAGCCAGCCCCGTACCCCTAAAAAGGTACGGGGTTTTTTTTACCTCGATTGTGCCGGCACATCCGGATAGCCAGTGTCCATCGTCACAAGCCAGCGAGCACCCTCGCGGCGCCACATGGTGACATACCGGCCTCGGCCGAGCTCTTTTCCGTTGTTCGCCGCTCGTCTGCCAACGACCCAGTACCTGCCGGTGGTGGCGCCAGTCGACCCGTCACGATATACCCACGCGTCAGTCGGCTCCCAATTCAGAATGGTGGTGGTGTCGGAGATGTTCGGCAAATCGAACTTCCGAATCTCGTCGAAGCCCTTAACCATGTTGTCGCGGTAGCGGATGCGAATTGCGTCACTCGCATAAAACGACATCCAGCCGTCGATACCGCGAGCGTGCGTTGCAACCGCGAAATCCCTGTCCGCCTGCATCAAGGAGTCTGCGGTGGGGCGGTCACGTCCCACGGTGCTGGCAACACTGGCGCAGGCCGTTGAGATGAACAGGAACAGAATGACGTACGGTCGATCCATCGGAGATTCCTCGAGGTAAGGGCGAGACTTACCACTTTCAGCGATTTCACACCATGGGTAGGTTTGCGAGCGCGACGTGTCGCGTTTGTCTTTCGGAGGGTTGATGTCTGAAGCGTTTGGTACGAAGCTCCTCGCCGGGAAAAATGCGATCGTCACTGGTGGCGGCAGCGGAATCAATCTCGCTATCGCCAAACGGTTCGCTGAGCACGGCGCGGCGGTAGCGCTCATCGGTCGGACGAAGGAAAAGCTGGACGCAGCGGCAGTTGAAATCAGAAAGTCAGGCGGAACGGCATCGGGACATCCAGCCGACGTCCGTGACTATGACGCTCTCGCTGCCGCTCTTAAAAACGCGCGCGATGCGCACGGTGAAATGGACATCGTCGTCTGTGGAGCAGCGGGGAATTTTCCGGCGCCTGCGCTTGGTATGTCCGCGAACGGTTTCAAATCCGTCATCGACATCGATCTGCTGGGAACCTTCAACACCTGTCGCGCGGCCTTCGAGCATCTGAAACGTCCCGGCGCGTCCATCATAAATATCTCGGCCACGCAGGCCTTCAGCCCGATGCCGATGCAGGCACATGTCTGCGCCGCCAAGGCCGGAGTCGATATGCTGACGAAATGCCTCGCGATCGAATGGGGCCCGGAAGGCGTCCGGGTGAACTCGATCGCGCCGGGAGCCGTGGCCGATACCGAAGGCATGCGGCGACTGGCCCCGACGCCCGAGATCACGAAGCAGCTTACGCGGGCCATCCCGCTCCAGCGATTTGCAACCAAGGACGAGATCGCCGATCTGGCGCTGTTTCTCTCGAGCGACGCCGCGAATTTCATAACCGGCGCGGTTGTCGTCTGCGACGGTGGTCAGTCGCTGGCGGGGCTCGGCGTCAACATGATGTCGGCTATGCGTCAGTCCAGGTGAGCGAGATTCACCGGCTGGCGATTTTCTGTGGCTCGAACCCGGGTGCGCGTCCGGATTACGTAAAAGCCGCGCGCACGTTCGGGGGAATGCTCGCCAGCCGCGGAATCGGGGTCGTGTACGGCGGCTCGAGTGTTGGGCTGATGTCGGCGCTCGCCGAGTCTGTGCTCGACGAGCTTGGCGATATCATCGGCGTGATTCCGCGAATGCTGGTGGAGCGAGAGGTTGCGCACAAAACCCTGTCGGATCTGCGGGTCGTCGGGTCGATGCATGAGCGAAAGGCGTTGATGGCGGAGCTCTCGGATGGATTCGTCGCGCTGCCCGGCGGCATCGGAACACTGGAGGAGATCTTCGAGATCTGGACATGGGCGCAGCTCGGCATGCACGACAAGCCCTGCGGGCTGCTCAACATCGCGGGCTATTTCGATCCACTGCTGGAATTTCTCGATCGCGCGGTGGAGGAGAAATTCGTGCGCGATGTGCATCGCTCGATGCTTATCGTCGAGAGCGATCCGGAGTCACTACTGGCTCGGTTCGAGGCCTACGATCCACCAAAAGTCGTGAAGTGGATCAACGCGGGAACCATCTGACCTCAGCTCCAGGTCAGCTCGTCGATGGATTTCGGCCAGTCCTGCTTGAGCAGTCGGGAGAGAGCGCGGTCGGCTAACAGCTTGCCATCGGTCTGGCACCGCGGGCAGTAGTTGGTCTCGTTGTCGGCGTATCGAATGCGCTGCACCGGAGTACCACACACCGGGCACGGCTGGCCGAACTTTCCGTGGACGGCCATCTCGTCTCTGAAAGCGGTAACCTTGGCCGGGAAATCACCGCCTGATTCCTGGCGCAGTCGCTCGGTCCATTCGACAAGCACTGCGCGTGTGGCGTCGAACAGCCGAGTGGTCTCTTCCTCGCTCAAACGGCGGGTGTGTTTCACCGGAGAAAGCCTGGCGCGGTGGAGGATCTCGTCCGAGTAGGCGTTGCCGATGCCGCTGAAAAGGCGGGGATCCGTGAGGGAGCGCTTGAGTGTGTGATTCTCGCGCGTCAATCGCTCGGAGAATTCCGCGATCCCCGCGTCCAGAACTTCGAGACCACCGCGAGCGAATTGCTCGAGCGACTGTTCACCGCGCACAAGCCAGAGTGATGCTCTCCGTTTGGATCCCGCTTCGGTGAGAATCAGAGTGCCGGTAGGGAAGTCGAACGCGGCGAGTCCAACCTTTCCCGGAACCTTACCACCGGCAGGAACCCAGCGCAGCCGCCCGGCGATCATCAGATGGATTACGAGGAAAAGATCGTCCTCGAGCTCGAGCACGATCCGTTTTCCCATCCTGCGCAGGCCGATGACACGTTTTCCGTTGGCGGCGCTGATGGGCGGATCGACCGAGCGGAGCAGGAACGGCTTGGCGATGCGCGTTTTCTCGAGAGTCTGGCCGACGACGCGCGCGGCGAGCGCCTCGATGTAGACGGTTATGTCCGGAAGCTCAGGCATTGCTGCTTAATGTCGCCGGTCGGCGAGCGCCGATAACAGGTAGCTCAGGTTGGCAGTGCCATCCATGATCGGCTCGTTCGTGGAATAGTCGCCGACATCATCGTGGTAAACGATGAACCCGGTGTTGAACGCAGCATATTCATCGGGATCGTGCAGGCTGATGCCGAGCAGGTGATGGTAGATGGAAGAGTACACCGGGCCGTCGAGGAGCGCGCCAGTGAGCTCGACGTGCATTTCCTTGGCAACCACCGAGTGCGGATCACGCGCAAAGACTCCGTCGTGCGGCAATCCTATCACCATGGATGTCCCCCACGGGTTGGTGCCGAACAACCAGTCAATGGCGGCTTGTTCGTATCCGCGAAAGCGGGTGTCGCCCGTCATTCGTCGGTACAGAAGCGCCTGGGTGGCAAACGACGTCATCAGATTGTTTGAGCACCAGATGAACGGAATGCCGATTCGGAATCCGTTGTCCGCGCGATCGACTACTGCCTGGAGTCCTTTCTTATAGTACTCCGTCATGGTCTTTCGATCTGCTTGCGAAGCCAGACGCCAAAGCTCGTAGTGCCCGTTATTGTGCCACGGGAACCACTGGTAATGCTTCGCGGTATCCGCCCCCATCCATGGAGTAACGGGCTCGCGTGAAGCGTAGCCAAGCGCGTCCTGTAAGAATTTCCGGTTTCGGGTCAGGGCGTAGAGCTCGGCGGCGGCGAGCTCCATATCGTCGACCCAGTTGTCCTCCTCGTAGAAATAAGGAGCGCGGCCAGGCGCGCCCTGGCACACCCCTGGAGATCTCTTACCGATTCCATACGCAGCGAGCGCTCTACCCCGCACCTTTCTGGCGAATGCGGGATCGCTTTTTCCATAGACCATCGCAGCGAGAGCGAATGCCGATGCGTATTTGCCGGCCGTTGACGCGAAGCCGTCCGAGCGATTCTTGTACTTGAACAACCCCTGTGGCTTTCCAGTGCACGGATAAAGGGCCCGCTCTTTTCCCTTGCCCCACCCGTAATCAGCAGAATCGGTAACAGGCAGATCCCAATACGTGTGATCGCGATCGTCGCCAAGCTGGTTGTACATCTGGGAATCCGACGGGAACATGCGCGCCAGCCATTCGAGCCCGTGACGGGCTTCGTCGAGAACGTCGGGAATTCCATTCCTTCCCGGCAATCCGCGCGAATCAAAGGCGTCCGCGAAGGATTTCGGATGATCGCGATAGGCCATCAGCATCACGTAGGTGGCATTGGCTGACGTCATTACGTACTGCAGATAATCCGACGCGTCGGCCCAGCCACCGGTGACCGGAACGAACTTGCCGGCCAACACTGAATCATCCACCACGATGCCGTCGTGGGTGTGCACAACCGTCCTGAACAGCGGATTGTATCCGGAGCGCTGCTCTCGCATGTAGTAGAGCAGAGTGTCGGCCGCGCCCGCGTAGGCGTCGCTACGAATACGAATTGGCGGCGAGGTGATCCCTCCGGCCTCAATACGATACTCGCCGGGCGTCGTCAAAGAAGAGAAATCGAGTCGATAGTTACTGTCGCAGGGGCCGAATGCCGCGGCGGACAGCGCCTGCCGCTGTAGGACCTTAACTCCCTGTGAATTCGTTACGGTAAAACTCGTGAGTCCGGCTTTCTCCAGCGAGCAATAAACCGCGACCTTGGGCGCGTCCGGCAGGTAGCCAAGCTGATTGATTCGAATTGCCGCGGACGCCGGTCCAGCGGCGATTTGGGCGAAAAGAAGCAGCAGGGGAACGCTCACTCCGGCCTTCGGTGTGTAGGTGAACCAGCGAGTTATGCCTGAGACAACTTGCGATCAAAGTAATTCGCGGCGATCTCGACGTCTCGGGCGGAGGCGTAATCGTCTCCCAGGGATTCGGCGCCGTCGAGCGCGATATCCGCCAGTGCGCGACACATGCGATGCAGTGCCGGATGCGCGACGCCCTTTATCCCCGCGAGCTCGAGGAGGTCCGGGTTGGGTGTGCCGACGATCTCGAACGCTCTTTGCGCGCTTCTCTCGTCGTAAATGATGGCCGAGACGAACACCACCGGTGCCGAGAGCGATTCGGGATCGATGGTATCCGCCGAGCGCAGCTCGAAGTATTCCTTGGGCCGAACTTCGGGGAAGAGCGTCGACAGATGAAAGTGCCAATCGTCGACGGACACGTCACCGCCTCGCATCCATTCGCGGAACGTGCTGTATGGGCGCGTTCTCGTTCCGCTGCGCATCGCGAAGGCATCGAGCGCGAATTTGAGGTACGCGCCCACCGGATCGCGTTCATCATAGGCGATGCCTGTCCTCGAGTCGTCGAGCGTGCGCCAGAGGTGTGCCCGGTAGCTGGCGTGGTTGGTCCGTTTTCCGGCGTAGCTCCCTGAGTTGGCGAATAGCGCGACAACCGCTGGACTGATTGCGTTGAGAAGCAGCCATCTCGTCAGTGGCTCAGCTCCGCGCTCCACGTTGATCTGCAGCGCCGCGGTCTGCCGCATCATGCGCACCCCGGATGGGCCAATCGATTCGAAATAATCAGTCATGCCGGTGTAGCGCTCGCGTGTGAGCTGGAGCGGGACGACTCCGATATCGTTGTACGGATCGACCCCGACCGCGACGAGATCGATTCCTTCTTTCGCCATGGCGTCGCGCAACAGCTCGGCGATTGTGCGCGTCCCTGTAACGGCTGAAGACGCGGTAGGGTGTGGGATGCTGCTGATCTCCAGCTGTCCGCCGGGCTCGAAGGATATGCGCGTACCGTCGCCAAGCACCCACGACGACGGATCTTCCCCGGCGAGCTGTTCCGTCCAACCATGCACTTTACCGAGTTGACCGAGGATCTCGGCCGGCGTTGGACCTCCGTCGCGAAATGCGAGCGCCGGCTTTCGCGTGGATTGAAGAATGGGGATCAGCTCGAGCTCGAGTCCGACCGCGCGGGGAGCGTTGGACACCGACGGAGCGAACAGTCGCTGACGAACATCCTCCAACAACTGCGGCTCGCGAAGACTCACAATCCCGACTCAGCCTTCCGCGCGCGCCAGAGCCAGGGCGAAGGAGCCGTCGTCGGCCGGCATCCATTTTTCGATCGCGAGTCCGGATGCGGCAAGTATGTCCTCGAGAATCGACCGGTCGTACTTGTAGCTCAGCTCGGTGCGAATGCTCTCGCCTTTCTCGAGCGAGATCTGACCCACCTGGGGGATTTCCACCTTGTGCGCCCTGCCGGCCACGAGGTGCATTTCGACGCGATGCTGGTCGCTACTATAGAATGCACGATGCTGGTAGTCCCTCACTGGAAAGTCGGCGCCAAGCTCGCGGTTGAGACGCTCCAGGACGTTCAGATTGAATGCAGCGGTCACTCCACGCGAATCGTTGTAAGCGCGATTGATCACAGCCACGTCCTTGATCATGTCGGCGCCCAGCAGAAACCGGTCGCTCGAGCCCATCTCACCTGCGATGTGCGAGAGGAGACTCACTGCCTGCTCACGGGGAAAGTTTCCGATGGTGCTGCCGAGGAAGGCGACGAGAGTCGGACCGGCGGTGGCCGGAATGGCGAAAGGCTCGGTGATGTCCGAGACGACCGGAACGATACGTATGTCCGGATAGTCGGTGCGCAGCTGGATGGCGGTGGCCTCCAGAAAATCCTTGCTGACGTCGACGGGCACGTAGCACTCCGCGCATCCGTTGCGGCGCATCTCATCGAGGATGATGCGAGTCTTGGTCGCACTGCCCGCTCCAAGCTCGACAAGGGAGCAAGGGCGCACGCTCGCCACGATCTCGGAGATGCGCTGCTCGATCAGCAACTTCTCGGAGCGGGTCAGATAGTACTCTGGCAGCTCCGTTATCTCCTCGAAAAGCTCCGAGCCGCGCTCGTCGTAGAAGTATTTCGGGGAGAGCTGTTTGGGCGATGTGTTCAGACCCTGACGGACGTCGCTGATCATCTGCTGCCTGGAGCGACGTACGGTGTAGGGCGGTGTTGTGCCGTCCAGACCTGAGTGGTTTCCGCTTTTCATGAATCCCGCACGCAGCGGAAGCCGCTGAAGATCTGGCGTCTGATTGGATAATCCCAGTTGCGGAAGGTGTTTCGAATCGCCCCCGGCCGCGTCGCCCAGGATCCGCCGCGCAAAACCTTATAATCGGAGCCGAAAAACTCCTCGGAGTATTCCTTGTACGGGAAGCTCTGAAATCCGGGATAGCCGTGGAAGTCGCTCGATGTCCATTCCCAGACATCACCGATCATTCCGCGACAACCGGCAGGGGAAACGTTTTTCGCGCAGGTCCCGACTGGCGCTGTGTCGAAAGCCAGCTGATCGATGTTCGCGAAATCGGAATCCGCGGCGGAATCTCCCCACGGGTATTCCCGCGCGCGCCCAGCTGCCGCATCCCAGGAGGCGGCTGCCTCCCATTCGAATTCAGTGGGCAGGCGCTTTCCTGCCCAGTTTGCAAACGCTTGGGCTTCGTAATAGCACACATGACAAACGGGCCGCGTCGGATCGACGTCTCTCTCCACATCCATGGTGCGAGTGGTCCAGCGAGCGCCGTCTCGACTCCAGTACTTGGGCGCGCCCGCTCCACTCTCGCTCAGCCACCGCCGCCCTGCCTCCGACCACAAGGCCATCCGCCCGTACCCATCGTCGTTCATGAATTCGAGATAGCGCCCGTTCGTCACCGGATCACGATCGATGAGAAATGGACGAAGCTCGACCTCGTAGCGCGGCCGCTCGTTGTCGTACGCGCTGCTTCTGTCATCAGTGCCGACGGTGACCTGGCCTCCGGCAAAACCGACCATCTCATCGTCGGAGGCCGCGGCCCCGCCGAACGTCCGCGCTCGAGGGGCATGGTAAGGCTCGCCTGTTTTGAGCTGCAACGTCTGGAGGATGGTCTCGTTGTGCTGGTACTCGTGCTGCAGAACCATGTGATAGACGTAGGCCTGCCGCAGGAGCGGATTGCGCTCATCGAACTGGACGCTTTCCAGCCGCTCCAGCACCCGCGCTCTGATTTCCTCCAGCCGCTTCATCATCTCGGCGAGGGTTGGCAACGCCAGAGACGCTCGAGTAGCGCGCGGGTGCTCGAAGGGGTTGTACATCCCGGGCATCTCGGAGAACTCGATGGGCCCGTCGAGGTTCTGGGTCAGCCAGAGCTCCTCGAAATGCGCGATGTGCCCGACGTCCCAGATGATCGGGCTCATCAACGGATCGTGCTGACGATGGAGATCTTCGTCTGTAAGCCGCGATACCAGTAAAAGCGTTCTCTCACGCGCCTCGGTGAGAAGACCCGCGATCTCCTGCTTCGATCGGGCCGCAGAGAAGGGCGCGCTTGATGTGATTCGGGAGACAGTCATGGGAGGGGAGTCGCGAATTGCCGATCTCTGAAATGATACTGCCGTCTCAAAAACTTGCTACCCAGATGTGTATCCCTACGTTATACGGCGCGGCCGGGACCAAGTTACCGATCTTCAATCCCAACACGCACTTATGGAGCAGTGGATGAATCGCGTAACAAAATGGGTGGGACGGGGGCTGGTGGGACTGATCGCGCTTCTGGTGATCGGCACAGTCGTCGTTTACGCGCTCAGCTCCAGCCGCATGAACAAGGTCTACGCGGTCAGCGAGCCGGCGCTCCCAATTCCAACCGACTCGATCTCCATTGCGAAGGGCCGGCATTTCGTCCAGGCGATCGGCAAATGCGCGAGCTGCCATGGCGACGACTACGCCGGCAAAATCATCACCGACGATGTTCCGATCGGCAGGGTGTACTCGGCGAATCTCACTCGCGGTGCCGGCGGGGTTGGCAGTTCCTTCAGCGACGCCGATTACGTGCGCGCGATCAGGCACGGCATCAAAAAAGATGGACGGCCGATGCTGTTCATGCCGACGGACTCCTACTACTACATCAACGACGATGATCTGGCGAATTCGATCGCGTATCTGAAGACAGTGCCGGCCGTGGACGCGGTGATTCCGCCGACACGGGTCGGGCCCGTCGCCCGCGCTCTTTTTCTGATGACAAATTTCCCGCTGGTTCCCGCCGAGCGAATTCCGCACGACGGGAGGCGTCCCGCGAAGATTCCGGCTGGTCCCACGCGCGAGTACGGTGAATATCTGGTGGCTGCCGGTGCCTGCAGGAGCTGTCACGTACAGGACCTGTCGGGCGGCGTCCCCATCGCCAAGGACCTCCTGAGCGCGAATATCACGCCGGCAGCGATCGGCAACTGGACGGAAGCTGATTTTCACAAGGTGCTGACAACGGGGATTCGGCCCGGCGGAAGAATGATCAGCGCTGTCATGCCGTGGCCGTACACTCGTTTCCTCACGGACGAGGAGATCGAGGCGATGTGGCTGTACATTCACTCCCTGCCACCGAAAAAATCCCACGCGCGCTGACGACAATCCCCGCCCTGCCGACTAAGCTTCGGTCCTGGCAATCCAACTAGAAAAATGACTGAACAAAAAATCGCGCTGGTAACGGGCGGTAATCGTGGAATTGGGCTGGAGGTGTGCGCTCAGCTGGCGAAACTCGGGATGAGGGTCGTGCTCGGCTCGCGCGATCTGGAGAAGGGTGTCGCCGCGGCCGAGCAGCTCATCGCCGCTGGACTTCCGGTAGCGGCGCGGCAGCTGGACGTCGCCAACGGGCAGAGCATTCGCGAGTGCATGAACTGGGTGCGGAAAGATCTTGGCAAGCTCGACGTTCTCGTCAACAACGCCGGAATAATGGTGGATGAAGGCGATGCTGATCCGGGCGAAGAGCTCGAAATCGTGCGCGACACCATGCAGACCAACGTGTACGGTCCGCTACTACTGTCGCGGCTGGCAGTTCCGATCATGAAGAGCCGGCGCTACGGCAGGATCGTCAACGTTTCCAGCAGCATGGGCTCTCTGGCTGAGATGGGAGCGGGCTACGTCGCATATCGCCTCTCAAAGGCGGGGATCAATGTTGTGACCAGAGTTCTCGCGGCGGAGTCGGAAGGGATGGGGATACTGGTGAACTCGGTTGACCCTGGATGGGTACAGACTGCTATGGGCGGGCGCGGAGCGAGTCGCACGGTGCAGAAGGGAGCAGAGTCTGTGGTGTGGCTGGCGACGCTACCGGACACCGGGCCGAGCGGCGGATTTTTCCGCGATCGCAAAGCAATCGCCTGGTAGAATTGCACTGGTCTGATTCCGCGGATAGGTTTTTCGGTCGATAGCAACATGGCCAACTCAAACACGGTTGCCCTCAGCCAACCGGGCCGTCACAGCCCGTTGATCGGTTTCTTCGAGCGCGTACCCATCATTGCAGGAAGCGCCGTCGCCATTCTGGGCGCTTTGGTACTGGCTGGCTGGGCGCTCGACATTCCCTTTGTCACTGCGGTGCGTGCGGGCGGCTACCCAATGCTGCCACTGACCGCGCTTTGCTTCGTGCTGGCCGGCGGCTCGCTCACCATGGCAGTGCGCCCGAACCGCACCGCCACGACCGAAGCCATTCAGCAGAGCCTGGCGGCTCTGGTGGCGACCGTGTCCGTGCTCACGCTCTACGAGTATCTGCGCGGCGGACAGTCGGGGTTCGATATGTTGTTGTTCGGCGACAGGTTGAGGCCCGTATCGATCGAACCTCCGGGGCGCATCGCGATCAATACCGCGGGGGGTTTTCTGCTTTACGCGCTGGCATTGCTGGCCATCCCGCACGATCAGAGAAAGCACGACCTGCGGGCGCAGATGTTCGCCGCGCCGGCCCTCTTCATCAGCCTGGTGGCGATCCTCGGGTACGTGTTCGGGGTGAAGGGGATGTACGGAATCTCGCAGTCGTCGGCGATGGCTCTCACCACGGCAGTGGGGCTGCTGACCCTCGGAATCGGAGCTGTCGTCGCGGTGACCGATCGAGGCGTTGCTTCTCTGCTGATGGATGAAGGCGCCGCAGGAGTTCTGACCCGGAGACTCCTTCCAGCCGCGTTGCTGGCGCCGATTATACTCGGCGTCATTCGCATGCTGGGTGAATCGGCGGGCATCTACGAATCCGAATTTGGAGTATCCCTGTTCGCCGTAGCGACGATTCTGACTTTCGTCGGACTGGTGCTGTGGTCGGCACGCGTGCTTCGCGACACCGACAAGGAGCGCGTCGATCTGCTCGCGATGGAACAGCAGGCACGCGCGAACGCCGAGCGCCTGCAGAGCGAAGCCGAAATAGCCCGGGCGGAGGCAGAGAAAGCGAACAACAGCAAGACCGATTTTCTTGCGGTAATGTCGCACGAGCTGAGGACGCCGCTCACCGCGATCATGGGTTACGAGGAGCTGCTCTCCGACGGAATTACCGGACCCGTGACCGAGCTGCAGCGGCAACAGCTCGGGAGGATCAACGCCAGCGCGCGTCACCTTCTCGGACTCATCGACGAGATTCTGACATTCGCGCGCGTCGATGTCGGCCGCGAGCGAATCAGATGGGAATCAATGTCGGTCAATCACACGCTCAGTGACGCTGCCGCGCTGGTAGAGCCGATGGCCTCCGCCAAGGACGTGCACTTCATCGTCGAGCTGCTGGAAGAGGACCAGGCGATCCAGACTGACGGCACCAAGCTGCGCCAAATGCTGGTGAACCTCCTCTCCAACGGCATCAAGTTCACTGACAAGGGCGAGGTTCGGGTAAGCTGCGGCGTGTCGAACGGAATTCTCGAAGTGCGGATCGCCGACACCGGGGTGGGAATCCCGGCCGAGAACATCGAGGATGTATTTCAGCCGTTCTGGCAAGCGGAGCAGACGGCGACGAGAAGAACGGGCGGCACGGGCCTGGGGCTCAGCGTTACGCGCAGACTTGCGCGGCTACTTGGCGGCGATGTTTCAGTGGCCAGCAGAATCGGAGCAGGGAGTACTTTCCTCCTGACGCTCCCGATGAAGGCGCCTGTTGGGGAATCGGTGCGCCGGCGCGATACGCCGACAACTCCCACCGCCTCGATCCCCGCGCTTCACATCTAGCTCGCTCTGCCGCCGGCGAGCGAGTTCATGACGGGCGCAATTTCGTCGCAGAGCTCGCGCGCCAGAAATCCGATCGTGCCTATCCGTCGTTTGAGGCGGTTGCCAGCGGCGCCGTGGAGATACACCGCCCAGGCCGCGGCCTGATCGAGCGTCGCGCCGCGCGCGAGCAATCCGACCAGTGCTCCAGCGAGCACATCGCCTGAGCCGGAAGTCGCCAATCCCTCGCCTCCCTCGTCGTAGCGGAATACTTCGCCCTTCGGCGTGGCGATGAAGGTCTCCGACCCTTTGAGTGCGACAACGACATTCAGATCTCTGGCGACGCGCACCGCGACGCCACGCGCATCTGCGCTGACGGTCTCCGGTTTCTCGCCGGTGAGTCTTGCCATCTCGTTCAGGTTCGGCGTGAGCACGACACGGGTTTCGCCGCTGAACTTGTGGCGGCCACCGCGGAGAGCACTGAGCGCTACGGCGTCGATCACGAGCAGCTTTTCGCGAACGCGACCGAGGAACTCGTCCATGAAGCCGTGGACGGCGTCTTCGTTGAGCATGCCTGGGCCGATCAGAATCGCGCCGGCGCCCTTCGAGCATTCTCCGGCACGCGCGCCGGATTTTCTGTCGAGCGAACCGTCTTCCGATTCAGGCAGCGAGAAGACACGAGCTTCGGGGAGCGCGACTCCGAGCGCGATTGCAGCACTGCGCGGCGCAGCGACCTGAATCTTCCCCACGCCAGCGCGAACGGCGGCAACAGCCGCAAGCAGTGGCGCGCCTGGAATCTCGGTGGCGCCTCCGATGACCAGCGCGACGCCGCGATCGAACTTGTCAGCTGATGATCCGGGCTTTGGAAGCTGCCACCGACGAAGGAGCGCGGCCGTGACCGCGACCGGCCGCTTGTTACCGCGCGCCAACCTTGGCATCCGGCTTCGAGGTCACCTGCGCGCCGGCCTCTTCGAGCGGCGCTACGAAGTTGAAGAGCTTGAGTCGCAGGTTGCCACGCGGCCCAAGCCCAGCATCGTGCTGGTATGACGTGACGGAGCAGTTCGCAATCTCCGCTTTCTTGTCGATGGCGAGAAGCTCTGACTCGGTGAGGTGCTCCAGGACATAGCGCATGCACAGCACGACCACCGCGTGACAGACGATGAGGACCCGCTGGCCGCAGTACTCGCGCGAGATCATTTCGGTGGCGCTGCGGAGTCGGAGAATCACGTCGCACCAGCTCTCGCCGCCGGGCGGACGGTGGTAGAACTTGCCAAGCAGCCGGCGGAACTCCGCCTGGTCCGGGAATTGTTCTCTGACGCCGACGGCGGTGAGCCTGTCAAGGATACCGAATTCCTTTTCGCGGAAGCGCTCGTCGACGATCAGCGAATAGGAATCTTCGCTCATCCCGGCGGTTTTCACGATGAGGCCGGCGGTGTGCCGGGCGCGGAGATAAGGAGACGTGAGTACGATGTTCGGACGTTCTTCCTCGGCAAGGCTGCCGAACCAGCGGCCAAGCGCCGTGGCCTGGCGTTGACCGAGCTGTGACAGTGGGACGTCGACGTCGCGGATGTCGATGTCGATAATCCGCTCACCGGCTTCGATGGCCGCATCGCGCGCGACGTTGCCCGCGGACTCGCCGTGGCGCACGATGTACAGCAGATCTGGCCAGATCTGATTGGATTTCACGGCAGCTTGAAGGTCAAGGAGTGTACCATAGCAATGCGTTCGAGTCCCGATCAGCACGACCCCGATTGGCCGCTTTATCCAGAAACAATTCTACGCTTCGCATTCGAGCCGCCGCTCGTGATCGACCTGCGCGCGGTTCCCGGTGAGGATGCGTTGTCGCGTCTCCGGGCCGAGGGCTTCGGGGACGGTTTCGCCGTTCTTACTGCATTTGACCCGCGCGGTGAGGATCTGTCCGCTGAAGAAAACGCAAAGCGAAAGCGGGATCTCGACCGGCGGCTCTCCATGCTGGGCCACCCTTATGTCGATGTCGATGCGTGCTCGCCGGACGGCGCGCATTGCGAGTGTAGCGTTGCCGTGATCATGGATCAGAGGGATGCGATCGACCTGGCGCGCGAGCTGGAGCAGGTTGCGATTTTCTGGTTTGATGGAAAGCAGTTCTGGATCCTGGGGGGAATTGTGGAAGCCGATCCGCTCATGCTCCCGCGCAACTCGTAGTAAAAAAAAAGACCCGCGCGGGAATCCCGGCGGGTCTTTTCGCGTATGGAGATACGCTATGTCAGAGGCTTGTACCTGTAGCCGTACACTCCGCCCTTTGTCGAGCTGATCTTGAACGTCCCCTTGGACTTGGCGGCCACGGGCCCGACAGTGGTCGTCTGCGTATCCACAACAGCGCCGCTCTTGTCGAGCAGGTCGACACTCAAGGTGTAGGTCTTGGACGCCGCGCTGCGATTCTCGATACTGCCGGCGAGCATCGTTGCGTCTGCGCGTCGGGTGAACTCATTGACCGTCAGTTTCACCGGCGCGTTCTCCGACTTGCTGTTGAAGTAAACGAGCGAGTCGGTGTAGATCTTCTGGAGCTTCTTGTCCTTGGTTCCCTTGTACAGACCCTGGTACGCGAAAGCGTAGAGCAGCGGGTTGTCGGGATTGCTGGGGTCCATCGCCACGAGCTTGTCGATGAGCGGGAAGGCTTTGCTGAATTCGTTGTTTTGGATATAGGTCGCGGCGAGGTTGTTGATTGCATCGCGCGAATACGGATTCTGCGCCAGGGCAGCGTCGAAGAGCTTGGTGGCGTCCACCTGATGGCCGTTCCTCGTCGCAACTACGCCGGCGTGAACGAGCGCCAGCTCACCATACTTCGAGGGATTGGCGAGCATCGGAGCATACAGGCTCGGGATCGATAGGCTGTCGCCGGCGTCGTAGTACATCCGGGCTGCGTTGTCGATCGCATCGGCGAGGAGCAGATCATTGCTGGCCACCGCGATGTAGTCCTGCCACGGCTTTATTGCTTCCTTCGCCGCCGCGCGCCTGGCAGCGCCGGTCGCCGCATCCGCGTTTTCGGCTGCTGCGGAAGCCATCTCGTACATCGTCTTCGAGCGAACGTCGGCGTAGGAGGTATCGGTGCCCGCCGCTTCCAGCGTCTGCTTCCAGTAATTGTTGGCGGTGGCGAGATCCTTCCGGCTATGCGCGATCGATCCCAGCACGGAGTAGGCGTACGGTGCCTTCCGATCGAGAACCAGCGACCGCTTGGCGAGTATCTCCGCCGAGTCGAGCTGGTTGGCGTTCAGAGCATTGATGGCGCCGTTGAGCGCGTTCAGCCACGGCTTCTGCTCCCGCCACTGTTGAATAACGCTCGCGCATTCGGGCATCGCTTTCTCCACCATGGAGAACGCCGAATCGGCCGCGGCGTAGAGATCTATGGTGCCCGTCGGGTTGGTCGTCAGCCCGATTGTGCCGCGCTGGACGACGGCCTGAGCGTTGGGCTGCATCAGGTAGATGATGTAGGCTTCACCACGCAGGTAATTGCGCGCCGTCGGGTTGTCGTTCCCGGTATCGACGAGTCTGAGAGTTTCCTGCAGGTCGCGCGTCGGGTTTCCCTTTTCCGAAGCGGAAATGGCGCGGGTCATCGAGAATTGCGCCCTCGCGATATCGCCTTTGGTGTTTGCGGTGGGGTCGCACGCCGGCGCATTCTGCGCCGCGAGGGGAGAAGCGAACGCCAGGCCGATGGAAATCGCGGCGGCAATTCTGTTCACGATTGCTTTCATCAAGGAGCTCCGTGAGCTGTCAAAGGAGTTGAGGGTGAGCCAGGTTCGGTGGGTCAAAACTTACGACCAGATAATATACCGAGCAGCATTCTTCGTTCCTGCGAGATCCGCTCAAAGGAGCGCCTTTCCCGCGTCTTTTACGAGATCCAGAACCCGTCGTGCGTGGGCTTCGGTGGTGTGGATGTTCCCGATCGCCATTCGCAGGGCATAACCCCCGCGGACGCGGGTATGCGACAGGTAGATCTCGCGATCGCTCAGGAGCCTCTGGAGAAGGGCAGCGTTGTGCTCATTGAGAGCGGTCCCGCTCACTCCGGCGGCGCGATGCCGGAACACGACGGTCGAGAAGTGGACATCCGCCATCAGCTCCAGCTGCGGATCGCCGCTAATTTCTGCCGCGATGACACGCGCAATGCGGATGTGCTCGCCGACGAGCGCGCGCAGACCGTCTACTCCGAAACTGCGGATCACGAACCAGAGCTTCAGTGCGCGAAATCGGCGACCGAGTGACACTCCGTAATCCATGAGGTTCGTAACACCCTCTCCTTCGGTCACCACCAGGTAATCCGGTATGTGGCGGAAAGCGCGGCGGAGAAGCTCCGGCCGTCGGGTGTACAGCGCCGAACAATCCATCGGGGTGAACAGCCACTTGTGCGGATTCACGACCAGAGAATCGGCGCGCTCGCAGCCGTCGAGAATCCAGCGCATCTCCGGCAGAATGGCCGCGACCCCACCGTAAGACGCATCGACGTGCAGCCACATCTGCTGTCGCGCGCAGGTCTCGGCGAGCGCCGGTACCGGGTCGATCGCCGTTGTCGACGTAGTTCCAACGGTGGCGACTACTGCGAGCGGGATGCGTCCGGCGCGTAGATCCTTTTCCACGGCGCTGCTCAATGCGCGAGGATCCATTCGCAGCGCGGTATCAGTCGGGATTTTGCGGAGGGATTCGAGCCCCAGGCCGAGCGTCATTACTGCTTTGTCGACGCTCGAGTGCGCCTCTTCCGAGCAGTACACGACGAGCTTCGGCAGATCCGCGCGTCCCGACATTCCTTCCTCGCGCATGCGGAGCTCGGGATGAAGCTCGCGCGCCGCCGCGAGTGCATAGAGCGTGTTCGACGAGGCGGTGTCGCCAATGACGCCGAAGAAATCCGGAGGAAGTCCGATCATCTGCCGCAGCCAATCCAGAGTCAGCTCCTCCAGCTCCGTGGCGGCGGGGCTCGTTCTCCACAGCATCGCGTTGACGTTGAGCGCGGTCGCTAGTGTCTCGCCAAGCACGCCGGCGCCGGTCGCCGAGTTCGCGAAGTAGGCCATGAAATCGGGATGATTCCAGTGGGTGTTGGCCGGCACGATGATCTTCTGAAAATCGGCGAGGATGCGATCCATGGGCTCCGCGGCATCCGGCGGCGACTGCGGCAACGCCGAGCGCATCTCACCCGGTTGGACCGCCGGAAGTACGGGATACTTCTCAGGCGCGTCGAGGTAGTCCGCGATCCAGTCGATTACGGCGTACCCGTACTTCCGAAAATCCGCCGCGGACATATCCCGCACCGGAGGCGCGGGTGTCTCTGAAAGTTGCGGGCGCATCGCCGAAATATAGAGGGACCAGCAGCGTGCGCCGCCTCGTCGAGCGCGCAATATATTTGCGGCGATGGCGCGTAATCCGGTCGTTCTCGTTCACGGATATTCCGACGAAGGCTCTTCCTTCCAGATGTGGCAGAGCATTCTCGAGGAGCGCGGCTACGACGTCGCCATGATCCACGCCTGCACCTACCGGTCGCTCACGAACGAAGTGACCATCAAGGACATCGCCGAAGGCTTCGACCGCGCGCTGCGCCTTCGCGCGGGCCTCAGCGAAGATCAGCCGTTCGATGCGATCGTGCACTCCACGGGCATGCTGGTGATCCGCGCCTGGCTGACAGCGTACGACGGGCGACGTGATCGCCTCAAGCATCTCATCGGCCTGGCGCCCGCCAGCTTCGGTTCACCGCTCGCCCACAAGGGTCGCAGCTGGCTCGGCGCGCTGTTCAAAGGCAACAAACACGTCGGCCCCGACTTCCTCGAAGCCGGCGATAGAATCCTCGACGGACTCGAGCTCGGAAGTCGTTTCACCTGGGATCTCGCCCACCAGGATCTGCTCGGCGACGAAACGTTTTACGGTCCCACCAGGCGCACGCCGTTCGTGTTCGTCTTCTGCGGCAATCAGGCATACGGCGGTCTGCGCCAGGTACTGGATGAGCCGGGCAGCGACGGCACGGTCAGGTGGTCCGGATGCGCGCTCAATACCCGGAAGATCATTCTCGATCTCACCCGCGATCCGCAGCGCGAAGGCTCCGAAGACCGCATCTCTGTCGCCGACTGGAAGAACATCGATATCCCGTTGATCTCGATCGATGGAAAAAATCACGGCACCATTCTCACCGACCCCGGCGACGAGCTTGCCGGTCTGGTCGATGATGCGCTACAGGTATCGAGCGGGCCAACGTTCGCGCAGTGGATCGACGATGCGACCAGACGCACACAGAAGGCGCGGGCAAAGATCGATGAGTGGCAGCAGTTCGTGGTGCGCGCACTCGACGAGCGTGGCGACCCCATCACCGATTACAACATCCAGCTTTTCAGGCGCGCCACGGGCGTGGCGGGTGATACCGGCATCCACCAGTTCGACCTCGACGTGCACACCTACAAGGGCGACGCCAGCTTGCGCTGCTTTCACGTGAAGCTGTCAGATCTCGAATACAAAAAACTTCCGAATCTGTGGGTGCGGGTGATTGCGTCGTCGGGATCAAACCTCGTCGGCTACCAGGGCTTCGGCAGCGAGAAGCTTCCGGATGCGCCGTCGCTCGGTCGCGAGCCGAAATGGGATGCGACGCTCGACATATCCTCCCTACCGTCCGATACCGGGATAAAATTCTTTTATCCGTTCACCACGACTTTGATCGAGCTCCGCTTGAATCGCGAGCCACTACCGCTCACAGGCAAGAATGAAATCTGCTGGTTCTAGCTCCTTTGGTCGGAAAGCCGTAGCGCATTTGAAAAAGGTCGACCCGGTTCTGGGACAAGTGATCCAGAAGCTCGGCGCGTTCAAGGGATGGGAAGCGAGCACCGGAACCCATTTCGATGCTGTCTGCCGGTCGATTGTATTTCAGCAGCTATCAGGTAAAGCCGCCGGGACTATTCATGGGCGCTTTGAGGGATTGTACGGTGGCCGCTCGCCGTTGCCATCGGAGCTGGCGATCACATCCGACGAAAAATTGCGCGCTGTCGGACTTTCGAGGCAAAAATCCGCCTACCTGAAAGACCTTGGCGCGCGAGTCACTTCAGGCGAGCTTCCCATCGAGACGCTGCATGAGCTCACCGACGATGAAGTGATTGCAGCTCTCACTCAGGTGAAAGGCATCGGCAGGTGGACCGCCCAGATGTTTCTGATGTTCCGACTCGGCAGACCCGACGTGCTACCCGACCTCGATCTCGGGGTGCAGAAAGGCATTCAGCGTGCGTATCGTTTGCGGAAGCTGCCGACGCCGGACAGGGTGAAGAAGATCGGCGCGAAGTGGGCGCCGTACCGCACGGTTGGATCATGGTACATGTGGAGGCTGGTGGATACACCGACGCCGGTACCGCGCTCAGGAGGAAAGACGAGTTGAGCATGTCGAGTGTGCCGGCCGAGTTGGCGAGCTCGGAGTCTCGAGCATACGAGGGCGCGCTTTCGCGCTGCCGCGATGTGCTCGCTGCGATTTTCGGGGAGCCAGAGGAGCGATCGTTCGACATAAAGTTCTGGGATGGATCGGTGGATCACGGAAACAATCCGCGACCGCCCTTCACGATGGTGTTCAATCGCCCCGCAGCGATGCGGCGAATGCTGCTCCCTCCGAGCGAGCTCTCGATCGCAGAATCGTACCTGAGCGGCGATGTCGAGATCGAAGGCAGCATGGAAGCAGCGGCGACTATTCCGGATATGATCGGTGGCCGGCTGCGCTCGCCGATGAAAATCGCGCGCCTGATTGGCATGGTCATGCAGCTTCCCGGAAAGGCGGACGATGATTTGGCCGACTCGCGGTTCCCGGAGCGCGCGCGCAAGCTGGGCCCGAGGCACACTCCAGTGCGTGACGCCGCGGCCATTCAATTCCACTACGACGTCGGCAACAAGTTCTATCAGATGTGGCTCGACCAGCGGATGGTTTATTCCTGTGCGTACTTCCGGACCGGCGATGAAACGCTCGAAGCTGCGCAGGAAGCGAAGCTGGATCTGATTTGCCGAAAGCTCAGGCTAAAACCTGGCGAACGCTTTCTGGATATCGGCTGCGGCTGGGGCGGTCTCATCATGTACGCCGCGCAGAACTACGGCGTGGACGCCACGGGGATCACGCTCAGCGAAAATCAGGCGACACTGGCTCGCGAGCGAATCGCGTCAGCCGGGCTCGCCAATCGGTGTCGAGTTGAGGTGCGAGACTATCGTACACTCGCTGAAGGCGACGCGTATGACAGGATCGCCAGCGTCGGAATGATCGAGCACGTCGGGCTGACACACTTGCCGGTTTACTTCGAATCCGCCTATCGCGCGCTCAAGCCGGGGGGCCTGTTCATGAATCACGGCATCGTCAGCCTTGGCGAGGCACGTCCGCGATCCGTCGGTGAGAAAATCTTCCGGAAGTTCTGGAAGGCAGACGCATTCATCGACACCTACGTCTTTCCCGATGGGAAGCTCACAGCGACGGCCGATGTCATTGGCGCGGCGGAGGCAACCGGGTTCGAAGTGCGCGACGTGGAGAGCCTTCGTGAGCATTACGCGATGACGCTCCGTCACTGGGTAAGATCTCTCGAGGCCAGGAGCGGGGAAGCCGAGCAGCTGGTCGGCGATCATACCTACCGGGTATGGAGGCTGTACATGGCAGCGTCGGCGAACGCGTTTACGAGAGGCGCAATCAACATCATCCAGACATTGCTTGCGAAGCCGGACGCAGCGGGCAAGTCGAACATTCCGCTCACGCGCGAAGACATCTACGCCGGACTGACGGCGACCTCGAGGGCGTCGAGAGTAGCTTGACGGTCAGGATACTGCTTTGCGCGGCTGCCGCCGCCGCAGCTGCGTGCGCGGCACCTCCTCCGCCGCCAGCGCCCAAACCTGTCGTGATCGCGCCGCCAACCGACACCGTGCGGATTCCGCTCAACGACCTCTCGACCCGCACCTACTATAAGAATCCGGGTGGTCTCTATCCTGGCGGCAACAATCTTCCACCCCCGGCTCAGGATTCAGCCGCGAGAGCGCGACGCAACGCGATCAAGCCACTGGACGTGAATGGCGACGACAGTCCATTCGGGAAGTTCGTGCTGTTATCCATCGGAATGGGTAACACGACCGAGGAGTGGTGCTCGAAGGGATCAGGACCGCCATGCACGTCATGGTCGTTCATGGGACGCGCCGCAGCGGATCCGACGGTCAACCGAAATACTCTGGTCATCGTGAACGGCGCCGCTGATGGCCAGGACGCGCCCGCATGGACGACGCCGAAATCGCCCGCTTACGAACGGATCAAGAACGTCCGGCTCGCTCCGCTCGGCCTCAGCGAGAACCAGGTTCAGATCGTGTGGCTCAACGTTGCCGATCCGCATCCGAATCTGTCGCTGCCGTTTGACAGCGCTGATGCATACGCATTCCTCGCCGATCTTGGCGCGATAGCGCGCGCACTCAAGGTCAGGTATCCGTATCTGCAGCTCGTTTTTCTGACGAGCCGGAGTTACGGCGGCTATGCGACTACCGGTTGGAACCCGGAACCGTTCGCTTACGAAGAGGGATTCTCGGTCAAATGGGCGATTGAGTCCCAGATAAACGAGATGCGGGGCCAGCCGATTAATCCGAGAGTGGGCTCGCTGAGCAACGTCAAGCGAATGGCGCCCGTTCTGCTATGGGGCCCGTACATCTGGGCGGATGGAATGACGCCGAGGAGCGATGGTCTGGTCTGGCAACGCACGGACTTCGAGGACGACGGCCAACACCCTTCGCAGGCCGGCGAAAATAAAGTTGGACAGATGCTGCTAGACTTCTTCAAGAGCTCGCTCTACACGCGTTGCTGGTTTCTGGCGAACCAGTATTGTCTCTAAGGATAGGGGTGAGGTTATGTCGGTAGTCGAATTCAACGATCTTCCGGACGATTCACGCGCCTGGGTGTTTGGCAGCGACAGAACGCTCGATGTGGATCAGGCAAAGACGCTGATGTCCGCTGTCGATGCATTCCTGCAGCAGTGGAAGGCGCACGGCGCGGAGCTGACGGTCGGTCGCGATTGGCGCGACGGCCGTTTTCTCACCATCGCCGTGGATCAATCGACAGCCGGCGCTTCCGGCTGTTCGATCGACGGACTCTTTCGCGCGCTGAAGTCACTCGAGCCGAAGCTTGGCGCGAGCATGGTTACCAGCGGGTTGATCTTCTACAAGGACGCCACTGGCGCCGTTCAGTCGGTCGATCGTGAACGATTCACCGAGCTCGGCGTCAGCGGGAAAGTCGGCCCGGAAACGCGGGTGTACGACACGACCGTTACATCGCTTGCTGAATGGCGCGCGCGGTTCGAGTCGGCGCTCAAGGGCTCCTGGCACGCCAGACTCGCTCGGCAAAATCAACCGGCTTAGCTCGTGAAGGCGCACACTTCCTACCTGACCTTCAACACCAGGAAGCGGCAGGAAATCATCGACATCACCGATGAAGTCGAGAAGTGCCGCGCCGAGGCCGGGATTACTGAAGGGATGGTGCTCGTGTCAGCGATGCACATCTCCGCATCGGTCTTCGTGAACGACCACGAGTCGGGATTGTGGAAAGACATTCTGGACTGGCTGGAGAACAGGATCGCGCCGTGGTCACCCGAGGATTATCGACACAACAGCGGGACCGGTGAGGACAACGCGGCTGCGCATCTTCGCTCTCTGACAGTTGGCCACGAAGTGATCGTCCCGGTCACGAAAGGGAAACTCGATTTCGGTCCGTGGCAGCGTGTGTTCTATGGCGAATGGGACGGGCAGCGTCCCAAACGCGTTCTGATCAAGGCGATGGGAGAGTAGTCGGGTCCGCTTTTTCCACCGCGGCTTGCGCACCGATAAAGCCAATTTTGCTGTGGGCCCCGTCGCAGAACGGTTTGATCACCGAGCCACCGCACCGGCACAAAGCGACGCGCGGCAAACCTTCCGGTGTGACTTTCCTTTTTGCGTCGGGAATCGGAATCGCATTCCCATCGGCGTCGACGAGATTGAAATCCCCGATGATCCACAACGGGCCATCCTTTCGAACCAGAACCGTCACATCCGCCATTTAGCGCGTCTCGGAAATTTGTGAACCGCCCAGAGCGGGCGATGTAGTTACGCTGACACCCAGATCGCGCAGTAAACCGTCGTGGAGATCGTAGATCCAGCCGTGCACCGCCAGCGGCTGCCCACGCGACCACGCATCGCGAACGACCGTCGTCTGACTGACATTGAGCACCTGCTCGACGACGTTGAGCTCACACAGCCGATCGTGCCTCTTCTGCTCGGTTGGGAGCCCGTCGAGCTCGGTCTGGTGTTTCCATCTCACGTCCTGAACGTGTCTCAGCCAGTTGTCGACGAGGCCGAGGCGGTCGTCCCGGAGCGCGGCACCGACGCCGCCGCAGCCGTAATGGCCGCAGACGATGACATGCTTGACCTTGAGCACCTCGACCGCGAACTGCAGGACCGAAAGACAATTGAGATCGGCGTGAACGACGATGTTGGCGACGTTGCGATGAACGAACAGCTCACCTGGCGCCAGGCCCACGATTTCATTCGCCGGAACCCTGCTGTCGGCGCAGCCGATCCACATGTACGACGGCGCCTGCTGGTTGGACAGCCGCGTGAAAAAGTCGGCGTCCTCGCGCGTCATCTTTTGCGCCCATGCTCGATTGTTCGCGAAAAGGTCTTTCAGCAATCGCGCCTCCTAACCAAGCCCTTCGACGAATCCACGTCGCCAGCTGGCGAATTGTGGCGTCCACCCGAGATCGCGCTTTGCCTTTGCATTCGAGCATCCCTTGATCTGGGTCATCATCATCACGCCGCCCTTTCCAGCCAGCAGCTCGCCCAGCCAGTATGGGATTTTCCGCGGCGGCTTGCCGCCAACTGCTTTGGCCAGGACCGGGAGCCAGGCTGATACCTTCGCTGGCTCATCGTCGACGATGTTGTAGATGCCGGGCTCTCCGCTGGTAACGGCGGCGACGGTAGCACTGGCCGCGTCCTTGAGATGGATGAACGACCAGATGCCGGTCCCACCACCGATGATCGGCAACTTCCTTTTCTTCACCAGTTTCACGACGGCTCCGCCTTTACCGATAGCGCTGCCGGGACCGTAGAAGGCTCCGTAGCGCAGAGCGAGCCCCTGCAGCGTCGGCACACTGTGGATTTTGCTTTCCATGTATCGAATGGCGGCGAGTGTCTTGACGAACCCCTCGAGCGGCTTCGGGTCGAGCGGATCATCCTCGTTTTTCACGGGCCCGCCCTTTCGCGCATAGGGCCAGCCGCAATAGCTCTGCACGATCAGGCGTTGAGTCCCAATCGTTCTGGCGGCGGCCAGCAAACTGTCCGTTACCTCGGTTCGAAACCGGTTGGTCAGCGCGAAGTTCTCATCGAGCTTCTTGAAATTCTCGACACCCTTGAGCGCGGTGAGCTGGTGGATGATGACTTCGGGCTCTGCGCGGCGAACTGCTGCAGTCAGCTGCTCCTTGTTCAGCGGATCGGCGATGACTGCGCTCGCGCCCATTTTCTCGATCGATTCCGCCCTGTCGGCCGATCGGCTCAGCGCGACGACCTCGTGGCCCTTTTCAAGGAGCTGGGGCAACAGAAATTTTCCAAGCGCTCCGGTACCGCCTGTGACAAAGATCTTCATTTAGCGTTCGTGCGAGTTGGGTGAACCGCAGTCATGGGTCGGCGCCAGCAAATGTGAAGCCCAGCCGTGGTTGCTGGCGGCGCGAATAACTGCCAATCTAACGCCATGGGTGACGAAGCCAGACTAATCGAGAGGCCGGCGCTTGTTTACGGACATTCGGCGCGCTGTCTCAATTGCGATGCGACCCTCTCGGGCGCCTTCTGCTCGGCGTGCGGCCAGCGCGATGTTCCGCCGTACCCCAACTTGCGCGAGCTGGCCGCCGACGCCTTCGCCGAATTCTCGGGCTGGGATGGCCGGCTCGCATCCACTCTTCGCACTCTTATTCAGCGCCCAGGACTGCTGACGCACGAGTTTCTCGAAGGAAGGCGGGTCCGATACATCTCGCCATTGCGACTCTATCTGATGACGAGCGTGGTCTACTTCCTCATCGCGTCAGTCGTTCCGACCACGAGGTCCCGCGTCGGCGACGTGTCTTTCGGCGGGATGAGCGTCGGTGTGTCGACGACCTCGACATCCACCCCACCGAGGGCACCACAGCGTGCTGCGAACGCAGTGAAGGAATCCTTGCAGGATGGTGAACTCGCGCCCGCCGAGCGGAAAGCGGCGCTGAACGACATTGCGCGCGCACCGGGTCTATTGCAGCCACTGTTGCGACGCGCAGTGGAGGATCCGACCGGCTTCAGGCGTGGCTTGCGGGAGACGATGCCGAGGATGCTGTTCGTGCTGCTGCCGCTGTTCGCCGGCATCGTCGCGTTGTTCTATCGCGGCCGGAAGTATCCCGAGCATCTCTACTTCGCGATTCACCTGCACGCCTTCGTCTTCCTCGCCCTGGCAATGACCGAGTTGCTGAAACTTTCTCGCATCCCGGCACTGATCATACTCGCATCGGCCGCTTCTCTCGTCGCAATCCCGGTCTACGCCACCCTCGCATTTCGCCGGGTGTATGGCGGGTCGGTCGTGGGAACGATCACCAAAGAGGCAGGGATTGGAGTCCTGTACGCGCTCGTGGCCGGGCTGGGGTTCATAGTCATGATTTACTGGGTATCACTGGCGACGTGACGCCAGCCCGCGGGCGGCGCGACTACATGCTGATATCGCTGAGCAGCAGGTCGTGGGGCCATTGATCTGTGAATCCGTTTTGTCTCAGGGCGGTAGCGACCTGTCCCCAATGCCGAATTCCGTGAAGAAAGATGTTCGACGCGATTTTGTGCTTGCTGACGGTCACCTCACCGGCGGTGAACGTCTTGAACGTGAGGATTCTCTCCAGCTCGGCGGCGGACGCCGAGGTGAGGAAATCGATAAGTAGCCCACGCGCGTTGTCACCGAGGGCAAAGACTTCTTCGATCGAAGTTTCGGTGAACTCGTCCCACTCTATGACGCGCTCATCGCGGAGGCGTTGGGTGTAACGAAGCTCGACGCCGAAGATGTGGTGGACGAGTCCGCCGACTGTCGCCATGCGGCCGGTCGCGAAAGGAACGTCCCAGGCGTCCGGATGACTGACGAACCAGTCGTGCCATTTGTGCTGCTCCTTTGAAGTGAACTCCAGGAGCACGTTGAAGGTCAGCGAGCAGCGATCGATGGCGCTCACACGCGGAGGTCGTCCGGCCGCCAACCACGAATAGCTCGCTTAATATCCGCCCGCGAATGCAGCTCGCCGTCTATCACTCGCTTAGCCAGATCAGGGAGCTCGTTGTCCGGCGCGAAGCGCAGCGCGATCAGCTGGCTGGTGGAAAGGCTGGCGGCTCGCTCCCTGAGGCTGGGTGGCAGAAGCCGGTCTAGGCGCGTTCGTTCCTCGAATCGAATGATACGATCCTGGGCCCGCAGGGCCATCGTTCGCGCGGTGAACAGACCGACAGCAATTGCGATGGCAACCAGTGCTGCCCACGCCGTAATCGTCGCCGGATGCCTCGCAAAGTCCCACACCTTCAGGATGGCGTTGGCGATCAGCACCGGCAACGCAAAAAAGTGAAACGCAGGCAAGTATCGCCGATGGGTTCCGTAGGTCTGAACACGATCCGCCATCATTTCTCCGTTGTCTCTTGACCGCGGAATTTGCGATGGCGGCGGGCTAGCCGCGACCGCCCCGTCCAGATCAGGCTATCTGCCGCTCGGCGTCTCCTGCGTATCGCTTGAGCCTTGCCACCATCGCATTAAGGCCGACCTCGCGCGATGCGAGACCGATGCTTTCCATCAGCACACTCACGAAATCGGACGGGATGCCAAGGGTGGTGGACGGTGGTTGTCCGTTCACTGCGGCAAAAATGATGGCCAGGACCGAGGCGATAGTCGGGGACTGCCGCGCGTTCAGGTCAGCGTAGAAGTACATGCGCCCGTCCCGCAGCTCGGGGATGATGTCCACGCGCGTCTGGCATTCGGGAACCGTAAAAGCTCCGCGATCCAGATCCCTGAATCGCTCAGGAAGCGGCTCGAGCTTCTTCGAGTATTGAACGAGAGCCTGCATCTTTTCTTCGCGGCTCATCGAGCGAAAGAGGCGTAGCGTTCGCTCGATCGACGGTGGAATTGCCTCACCCGCGGGCGGCGGAACACTGTCCATTGGGGCAATCTAATTAGCTTTCGCCGTTCAAATCATCACACGCACGGAGTGCAACATGCCAACGAGAAAAGCGACCGCCACGTGGGAAGGCGGACTGAAAAATGGGAAGGGAAGCTTCAAGGGTGAGAGCGGAGGTATCGCTGGACAGTTCAACTTCAGCTCTCGCTTCGAGAGCGGAGTCGGCTCAAATCCCGAAGAGCTCCTCGCAGCCGCCGAGGCGGCGTGCTTCAGCATGGCGTTGAGCGCGGGCCTCGAGAAAAACGGAACGCCGGCGACGAAAGTCGAGACGACGGCGGCGTGCACTGTTCAGGCGGTGCCGGGCGGCTTCGGTATTACAACCATGAAACTCAACGTTCAGGCGACGGTGCCGAAGATCGACAAGGTGAAATTCGATCAGATCGCGCAGGAGACGAAGGAAGGCTGCCCGGTGTCGAAAGCGCTGAAAGGGAACGTCGATATTCAGCTCGACGCGCGACTGGTGTAGCGAGCGTAATTCACGCTCGACGCGAGTCCGGGTCTAGCGGGAGTAGTTCCTGATTTTGCTTTTCAACAGCTCTCCGTTGGCGAAGATGATCTGCTCGCCCGAATCGCTGCGCACGCGGGTGGTCTTCAGTCCGATGCTTTCGACTTTGCCGCGATAATTCTCGACCGAGATCTGGTCGCCGATTACAAAAGGCTTGTCAGTGACGATGGCGATCGCGGCAAGCAAGTCGCCGAGGATGTTCTGCACCGCCAGCGCGACGGCGAGACCGCCGATGCCGAGTCCGGTGAGAAGGGTGCGGATCTGGATCTGATGGGCGGAAAGCGCAAAGAGGCCAAGGATGATCCAGGTCGTAACGCGCGCCAGGCCGCCCAGCGCCCTGTAGGTGGTGATGTTGGCGCCGTCGGTCGCGTGGAGCTGGACGTACCGCTGCAGGTAGTAGCCGATGATGATGTTGGCCCATACCACGCCTTGCATGAACAGCGCGAGAGTCGTGGCGATCTTGACCCACCCGTACTGCTGATCGGAAAGATCGAGCAGCCTCGGCACGAACGACACGAAGAGCGCAATGACCAGGAACAGCGATCCGCGAAGGATCTTGATCGCGAGGGCGTTTTTCATCGGGCAGTCAGAAGTGAAATCACGCACTACTGACGGATGAACTGCTTGAACTGCAACGGAAGACCACTGCTACGAGCTGGTCGTCTTCGGTTGCAGTTTGCTGTTGCTAAGCCCCTCTCGCCAACGGAACCTCGTCCATCGCCTCGCAGGCGTCGCAGTTGTTGCAGCGCCAGTCGGGGTCCACCTCTTCGCCGAAGTGCTCGAGGATATAGCGGGTCCGGCACTGCGTCGTCTGGCAGAACTGGATCATGGTGCGGAGCTTCTCCTGATCCATCGCGCGGCGCTCCTCGTAGTCCTGCAGGTCGGCGCTCAGATCGACGGCGCAGAGGTTGTCGCCAAGGCGCTCCCACTTGCCGCCTCGATGCTCGCGGACGAGGCCATGCCGCTTGAGGAGTGCGAAGACGATTTTCGCTTTCCGCGAAGGAATACTCGTGATCTCGACGATGTCGTCGAGAAGCACAGGTGTCTTGAGCGGATATTTCTCGAGGGCGAGGGCGACCTGGGCTGCTTCCTGCACCTCCGGATATTTCCCGCCCAGGAAGTAGGACTGTATTCGCTTGTCCTCCACCCGGTACAGCACTCGGCAGATCGCCGGCTGCCCGTCGCGGCCCGCTCTGCCCGCTTCCTGGTAGTACGCTTCGATGGATCCGGGGAAATGGTAGTGCATCACCCAACGCAGATCCTGCTTGTCGATGCCGAGGCCGAACGCGTTGGTGGCGATGATGCCTTTGAGCTTGCCCGCCATGAACCGGTCCTGCACATCCTTCCGATCCGCCGCCGGTCGCTTCCCATGGTATAAGCCGACCTTGAAGTCATCGCACAGCATCTGGTACAACCGCTCCGCCTCTTTCACCGTCGCGACGTAGATGACTCCCGAACCCTCGAATTCACGGAGCGCGTGGCGGAGGATGGTGTCCTTGATCTGGTCGTTGACCGTTCGCACCACTTCGAAGCGAAGGTTGGGACGCGCAAACCCGGTGATGGTCCTATGAGGTTCGTTCATCCCAAGCTGCCTGATGATGTCAGCCTGTACGTGCTCGGTAGCGGTGGCAGTAAGAGCGAGTATCGGCGGTCGCCCGAGGCGCTTCGCGATCGCCCCCAGCGAGAGATAGTCCGGCCGGAAATCATGACCCCATTGGCTGACGCAATGCGCTTCGTCGACGACGAAGAGACTTATCGGACGCGAAAGAAGGTGCTCGAAGAATGCCCGATCCTTGAAGCGCTCCGGCGTGAGGTAGAGGATCTCCCCCTCGCCTTCCGCGATCTGCCGATGCGCCTCGCGCGTTTCCGACGTCGAGAGATGCGAGTGCATCGCTACGGAGCTGACACCCTGCGCCGAAAGCTTGTCGTGCTGGTCCTTCATCAGCGCGATGAGTGGACTCACCACGATGGTAAGGCCGGGAAGGAGTAGCGCAGGAAGTTGATAGATCAGGGATTTTCCGCTGCCCGTCGGCATTACGACAAGTGCGTCGTGCCCGGAGAGGACTGCGTTAAGCGGTTCCCACTGACCCGGACGAAAATCCTTGTGCCCGAACCTCTCCTGGAGGAGTTGGCGGGCACACTGCTTCGTTATGTGCTTCGACACTCTGCCGCGTATCGGCACAAAGCATTCCCACGCGGGACGAGGAGCTACCAAATGAATCGCTTGCCACTTACGGGGGTTTCCCGCCTGCGCTAACCTGAGCGTTCAATGCCGAATCCGCGCACTGGAACATCGAACGAGCCGTTCGAGCTATTCGCCGCCACGGCGCCCGGACTGGAATCGATCGCCGCCGGTGAGCTCAAGTCCCTCGGCGTGAAAGGGCGTCAGGAACCCGGAGGAGTAGCCTTCGAGGGCGATCTCAACGGCGTGTACCTGGCGAATCTATGGTTGAGGACAGCCAGCCGTGTCCTTCTGCGTCTCGGTCGATTTCACGCCAGCACTTTTTACGAGCTCGAGCGCCGAGCGAAGAAACTGCCGTGGTCGAACTTCCTTCCGAATGCCGGCAGCGTGGAAGTGCGGGTGACGTGCCGGAAGTCCAAGCTCTATCACTCCGACGCCGTCGCCGAGAGGGTAATCGCCGCGATTCGCGACGTTTCCCCGTCAGCGGATCTCGCCATCGGAAGGGAGGCGGATGGTGAAGGCGGAGACGAGTCGAGCCACTCGAAGCAGCTCTTCGTCGTGCGGATAGTGGATGATCAGTGCGAGATCAGCGCCGATACCTCGGGGGACCTGCTGCACCGCCGTGGCTACAGAAAAGAAGTCGCAAAGGCGCCGCTGCGGGAGACGCTCGCCGCTGCGATGCTGCTCGCCAGCGGCTGGCAGAGAAACGACCCTCTGCTGGACCCAATGTGCGGATCGGGCACGATACCGATCGAGGCCGCGCTCCTCGGCAGAAGAATCGCTCCGGGTTTGTCGCGAAATTTCCAGTTCATGAGCTGGAAATCGTTCGATCGCCGTTCATGGGACGAGACGGTGGCGCGCGCAAAGGAAGCCATCGTCGATCGCCCGATGGCGATCAAGGGGGCGGATCGTGACGCGGGCGCTATCGAAGCGGCGACAAGAAATGCGGAGCGCGCCGGTGTCGCGGCGGATATCCAGCTGGCCGACCAATCAGTGTCGGCGTCGTTGTCGGCGCTGGACGAACCGGAACGTGGTGAAGCATGGGTCCTCACCAATCCGCCGTATGGGGTTCGCCTCGACGAGAATTCGGACCTTCGAAACCTTTACGCCGCCATGGGATCCGCTTTGACGCAGGCTCCGGGTTGGAGGATAGGGGTGCTGACTCCCGACGCTGGTCCGGCGAGGCAGCTCGGGGTCCCGCTCCGGTCCCGTTTCGCGACCCAGAACGGTGGAATTCCGGTAAGTTTCCTGGTGAGCGAAAAGTCGACGCAAGGCGATCGCCAGCCGAAGAGCAAAGCTGCCCAAGAAGTGGTCAGCGAGGGCTAGGCGTGGATCAAGTGGCATTAGATAACACCCGAACTGCGAGCATCGCAGCGATTAACATCTCCAACGGCGGCGTACCGAAGAAGCGCGTTAATGGCGCACAAGTGGCGGCTTTTGGTCTCGTTGGTGATAAACAAAACGACACGAAACACCATGGCGGACCCGAGCGCGCAGTGTGCGTGTATTCTTTGGAAAGGATCTATGCGCTGCAGCAAGAGGGTCATCCGATCGACATCGGGACCGCAGGTGAAAACATCACCGTCGAAGGGCTGGAATGGGACCTCGTCGTTCCCGGGGTCCGCCTGCGGGTTGGCGACAGGGTTCTCCTCGAAGTCGCCTCCTTCACGAAGCCGTGCAAGACCATCAAGGGGTCGTTCACCGACGGCAAGTTCGTGAGAATCGCCCAGAAGCTTTACCCTGGCTGGAGCCGGGTGTACGCGAGGGTCCTGACCGAGGGAGAAATCCATTTCGGGGATCCCGTTGAGGTCTTAGCCCCCGCCTGAGAGTTCTCGGGCTGAAACACCCGAAAAAACGGCCCCGCTTTTGAATAGTAGAAACAATCCCATCGCCGCCGATGGGAGACTAAATCGCGCAGTGGGCGCAAGCGAGCAACCAAGGAGCAGTTGTGGAGATCGGCGACACAATCGAGATGGAGGAGACCGGAGCTGAAGAAGGTTCCGATAGCTCCGGCAGGACAGCGGGCACGCGCCGGAAGAATGGGCGCAACGGTGGGAAGGGACGAAACGGCAAGCGAAACGGAAACGGAAACGGCGCTAATGGGCGCGGGATCGATGAAGAGGTAACGCCGCTGGCCCCGGACGGAAAAATCCGCGCTGTGGATCTGCGCCGCCTTCTGGCAGCAATGCGCGATTTGCGCGACGGCGAGTTCGACACCCGTCTGCCGATGTCCGAGGATCCGCTCCTCGCCGAGATTGCGGATGCGTTCAACGGCATTGCCAAGCTGAACGAGCGACTTTCCGAGGAGATGATGCGGGTCGCGAACACCATCGGACGCCAGGGTCAGATGAATGACCGCGCTTCCATTGGTCCCGCGATGGGCGGCTGGCGCTCCACTGTCGAATCCGTCAACACTCTCATCACCGACCTCGCTTCACCCACAACCGAAGTCGCACGTGTTCTGACCGCCGTCGCCGAGGGCGACCTGGGTCAAAAGATGGTTCTGGAAATCGATGGCAAGCCGGTGCAGGGCGAATTCCTGCGCATCGGCACGACCGTCAACACCATGGTCGATCAGCTCGGCTCCTTCGCCAACGAAGTCACTCGCGTGGCGCGCGAGGTGGGAACCGAAGGCAAACTGGGCGGACAAGCCGAAGTCCCCGGCGTCGCCGGCACGTGGAAGGATCTCACCGACAACGTAAACACGCTGGCTGGTAACCTCACGAGCCAGGTGAGAAACATTGCCGCGGTCACCACCGCGGTCGCGAAAGGAGACCTGTCACAGAAGATCACTGTCGAAGCCAAGGGCGAGACGCTCGAGCTCAAGAACACCATCAACACCATGGTCGATCAGCTCAGCGCCTTCGCTTCCGAAGTAACGCGTGTTGCGCGCGAAGTGGGAACGGAGGGGAAACTCGGCGGTCAGGCTGCGGTGCCCGGCGTCGCCGGTACGTGGAAGGATCTCACTGACAACGTGAACACCCTGGCCGGTAACCTTACCGGACAGATCAGAAATATCGCCGACGTGACCACAGCGGTCGCCAAGGGCGACCTCTCACGCAAGATCACCGTCGATGTAAAGGGCGAGATCCTCGAGCTGAAGAACACCGTGAACACCATGGTGGACCAGTTGAGCACATTCGCCGAGGAAGTGACGCGCGTGGCGCGTGAAGTGGGAACCGAAGGACGACTCGGCGGCCAGGCCCAGGTGCCGGGGGTAGGCGGCACGTGGAAGGATCTGACGGACAACGTGAATTTCATGGCGTCGAGCCTCACCGGCCAGGTGAGAAACATCGCCGACGTCACCACGGCGGTCGCGCGCGGCGATCTCTCGCGCAAGATCACGGCTGACGCGCGCGGCGAAATCCTGGAGCTCAAGAACACCATCAACATCATGGTGGATCAGCTGAGCGCATTCGCGTCGGAAGTCACGCGTGTGGCACGTGAGGTAGGAACGGAAGGAAAGCTTGGCGGACAAGCGGAGGTGCCGGGTGTCGGTGGCACGTGGAAAGATCTCACCGACAATGTGAACACACTGGCGGGAAATCTTACCAGCCAGGTGAGAAACATTGCGGCTGTCACCACGGCGGTTGCGCGAGGAGATCTGTCGCAGAAGATCACGGCGGACGCGCGGGGCGAAATCCTGGAGCTGAAGAACACCGTCAACACCATGGTGGATCAGCTCAGCACCTTTGCCTCGGAAGTAACGCGTGTCGCGAAGGAAGTCGGAACCGAAGGAAAACTGGGTGGCCAGGCGGAAGTGCCCGGCGTCGGTGGAACGTGGAAGGATCTCACCGACAACGTAAACGCGATGGCGTCCAGCCTCACCGGCCAGATCCGAAACATCGCCGACGTTACGACTGCAGTCGCGAAGGGAGATCTGTCGCGCAAGATCACGGTCGATGTAAAGGGCGAGATTCTGGAGCTCAAACAGACCATCAACGTCATGGTCGATCAGCTGAGCGCGTTCGCATCCGAAGTGACGCGCGTCGCCAAGGAAGTGGGTACTGAAGGGCGGCTGGGCGGACAGGCCGAAGTACCCGGCGTTGCCGGAACGTGGAAGGACCTGACTGACAACGTGAACTTCATGGCGTCGAACCTCACCGGTCAGGTGAGAAACATCGCCGACGTTACGACCGCAGTCGCCAAGGGCGATCTGAACAGAAAGATCACCGCTGAAGCGAAGGGTGAGATCCTCGAGCTGAAAAACACCATCAACATCATGGTGGACCAGCTCAGTGCATTCGCCGCGGAAGTAACACGCGTGGCGCGCGAAGTCGGAACCGAAGGCAAGCTTGGCGGACAAGCCAGTGTGCCGGGCGTTGCCGGAACGTGGAAGGATCTCACTGACAACGTCAACACTCTCGCCGGAAATCTTACCGGCCAGGTGCGAAACATCGCGGCCGTCACCATCGCCGTTGCGCGGGGAGATCTGTCACAAAAGATCACCGTCGAAGCGAAGGGCGAGACAGCGGAGCTGAAGGACACCATCAACACGATGGTCGATCAGCTCAGCGCTTTCGCGTCAGAAGTCACCCGTGTCGCCAAGGAAGTGGGAACTGAAGGAAAACTCGGCGGACAGGCGCAGGTCCCCGGCGTCGCGGGAACCTGGAAGGATCTGACGGACAACGTCAACGCGATGGCGTCGAACCTCACCGGTCAGATCAGAAACATCGCCAACGTCACGACGGCGGTGGCGAAGGGAGATCTCTCCAGAAAGATCACCGTCGATGTGAAGGGAGAAATTCTCGAGCTGAAGCAGACCATCAACACCATGGTGGACAGCCTCAGCGTATTCGCCGGCGAAGTAACCCGCGTCGCGCGCGAAGTAGGAACCGAGGGCCGGCTGGGCGGTCAGGCGAACGTGCCCGGCGTCGCCGGCACGTGGAAGGATCTCACGGACAACGTGAACTTCATGGCGTCCAACCTGACGGGTCAGGTAAGAAATATCGCCGACGTCACCACCGCGGTCGCGAAGGGAGACCTCTCGCGCAAGATGACGGTGGATGTGAAGGGCGAGATCCTCGAGCTGAAGAACACCATCAACACGATGGTCGATCAGCTGAGCGCATTCTCGTCCGAAGTAACACGCGTCGCCCGCGACGTAGGCACCGAAGGAAAGCTGGGCGGTCAGGCGAACGTACCTGGTGTCGCCGGCACCTGGAAGGATCTCACCGACAATGTGAACACTCTGGCCGGAAATCTTACCAGCCAGATCCGCAACATTGCCCTCGTAACCACCGCCGTGGCCCGAGGCGACTTGTCACAGAAGATCACTGTCGAAGTGCGCGGTGAAATTCTGGAGCTCAAAAACACCGTCAATGCGATGGTGGACTCGCTGCGGGTATTCGCCGACGAAGTGACACGCGTTGCGAAGGAAGTAGGAACTGAAGGAAAGCTGGGTGGCCAGGCAGAAGTGCCTGGCGCAGCGGGCACGTGGCGCGCGCTCACCGACAACGTGAACGCCATGGCCAACAGCCTGACGCTCCAGGTGCGTGCAATCGCCGACGTCGCCACCGCGGTGACGCGAGGAGACCTGAGCCGGCAGATCGCGGTGGAGGCACAGGGAGAGCTCGACGAGCTCAAGAACAACCTGAACCAGATGATCGTGAACCTGAAGTCCACCACCGAGAAGAACTCGGAGCAGGACTGGTTGAAGACCAACCTCGCCAAGTTCTCGCGGATGATGCAGGGACAGAAGGATCTCGAAGCGGTGTCGAAGCTCATTATGTCGGAGCTCACGCCGCTGGTCTCCGCGCACCACGGCGCGTTCTACATCATGGAGGACGACAACAACACGCCGGTGCTGAAGCTCATCGCGAGCTACGCTTACAAGGAGCGGAAGCACCTTGGTAACCGGTTCTACCTCGGCGAAGGTCTCGTCGGGCAGGCGGCTTTGGAGAAGAAGCCGATTCTGCTCACCAACGTTCCTGACGACTACATCAGGATCTCGTCGGGCCTTGGAGAAGCGCCGCCGCGCAACGTCATAGTGTTGCCGGTTCTGTTCGAGGGACAAGTGAAGGCGGTAATCGAGCTCGCTTCGTTCCTGCCGTTCAGTCAGATCCACCAGCTCTTCCTCGATCAGCTGGCGGAAACGGTCGGCGTGGTCATCAACATGATCGCCGCCAACATGAGAACCGCGGAGCTGCTCGAGCAGTCGCAGAGCCTGACGCTCGAGCTGCAGAGTCAGTCCGAGGAGCTGCGCAAGCAGCAGGAAGAGCTCAAGAGATCGAACGCCGAGCTCGAGGCACAGGCAACGACTCTCCGCACATCGGAAGAACTTCTCAAGGATCAGCAGGAAGAGCTGCAGCAGGTCAACGAGGAGCTCGAGGAAAAAGCCTCATTGCTTGCGGAGCAGAACCGAAAGGTCGAGTCCAAGAACGAAGAAGTTGAAGCAGCGCGTGTTTCGCTCGAGGAGAAGGCGGAGCAGCTGGCGCTCAGCTCCAAGTACAAGTCGGAGTTCCTCGCCAACATGTCGCACGAGCTGCGCACTCCTCTCAACAGCCTGCTGATCCTGGCGCGGCTACTGAGCGAGAACAAGGACGGCAACCTCACACCGAAGCAGGTGGAGTTTGCACAGACGATCCTCACGTCCGGCAGTGACTTGCTCAGTCTCATCAACGACGTGCTCGACCTGTCGAAGGTCGAGGCGGGCAAGATGGACGTCAACCCGACCGAAGTGCGTCTCGCCGATGTGAAGGACTTCGTCGAGCGCAGCTTCAACGCGCTGGCCGAACAGAAGTCACTCGCCTTCAACGTCGAACTGAATGGAGATCTGCCCCCGGCGATGTACACCGACGGTGGGCGCCTGCAGCAGGTGTTGAAGAACCTGCTTTCGAACGCGTTCAAGTTCACGCAAGAGGGCAACGTAACACTGACCGTTCGCCGCGCCGACAAGGGCCGTCGTTTCCTCAATCCGGCGCTCGAAGCAGCGCCCGATGTCATCGCCTTCGCGGTAACCGACACCGGAATCGGAATCCCCAAGGACAAACAGCGTCTGATTTTCGAGGCGTTCCAGCAGGCGGACGGCACCACGAGCCGCAAGTTTGGTGGAACAGGTCTCGGCCTTTCCATCAGTCGCGAGATCGCGCGACTCCTCGGCGGCGAGATCCGCGTCGAAAGCAAGGAAGGCCAGGGCAGCACCTTCACCCTGTTCCTTCCAATGCGCTACATCCCGCGACAGGACGGCCCCGACCGTGATCCCAGCATCGCCAGGGACTTCACGGCAGCCAGCCGCGAATACGCGCCACCCCCGGCTCGTCGAAACGCCGAGACGAGTAGTGGAAACCGCGCGGTAAGAGCACCCGCGCGACGCGATCAGCGTCGCACGACGTCGGGCGACGCGCTTCGGTATCAGCCGGAGCGGCGCGCGGTTCCTCAAACCGTCATTGATGACGACCGCGATAACATCGAAGCGGGCGATCGCACGGTGCTCGTCATCGAGAACGATCAGAATTTCGCCAAGGTTCTTCTCGATATGGCGCGGGACAAAGGCTACAAGGCAGTCGTCGAGCTGGATGGGGAAGCAGGGCTCAACGCGGCGCGCGAAGTTCGTCCCGATGCCATCACTCTCGACATCGACATGCCGGGCATGGACGGCTTGCAGGTGCTGGACAGGCTCAAGCACGATCCGGAGACGCGGCACGTCCCGGTGCACATTATTTCAGGCGTCGAGGAGAAGCGTGAAGGCCTGAAGGCCGGTGCTATCGCCTATCTAACGAAGCCGGT
>DATBXT010000006.1:0-6125 GCA_036514115.1 Gemmatimonadaceae bacterium | reverse complement strand
CGTGCAGGCGATCCGAGAGATCGAGAATGTCGTCCGAGCTCCAGACTTTGGGAGGAACGCGCAGCACTTTCGCCTTCGGCGCGCGAGTCGGTTGAGCCGGCTTCGCTTCCGGTGAAGGCGCCGCCGGTGTCGGCGGGGTAGTCGGATTCTGCGCTGCGCTCGAGAGAGCTGTAATCGAGAGAGCGACGCCGATAAAAGTTGCTCTGATCATCCTTCCCTCATTCTGAGGATTGAGTGGTTGCCACAGCTGAATTGAGACGGGAAAGAACGTCTCCCTGTTCTACTGCCTGGTGAATTAGATCCAGGTCGCCCTTGTTTCGTTCGCTCCGCAGTCTGGCAATCTGAACGAGCACGAGCTCGAGGTCCTCGAGAAGCGAGCGCAGTTTCGGATCGTTCGAAGCCGCCGGCGAATCGATCAGCAGGCGGGTGGTGACGAGAAGATCTGTCGCCTTGTTGGAGAACGCCGCGTCGCTTTTCTCGCTGGCGTCCCTGGAAGGAAGCGAGATGAGGAGGGCTGCGGCCTGGCCCAGGTAGCGGCTGGTTTGGTAGCGATACGCATCGGCGACCGCGGACGTATCAGCGATCACAGGCTTGTTGCCCGAAGCGACCGTGACCGGTGGCGGCGGAGGCGTGATCGCGGATTTCGCAGGCATGTACCGCCCGATGGCGATACCGATCAAAAGAGTGGCGGCGGCAGCGAGCCACGGAACACTCCGCACCAACCTGCGCGGCGCCGGCGCCGAGAGCGCGTCAAAGTGAGCGCTCTCGATCACCCGCCACATCTCCTCGAGCGGAGGCTGCGGTGGCACCTTGAAATCTCCAGGGAGATTGCGGATCACGTCTTCAAATCGGTTCTCGTCCATCTTGCTACTCCTTGAATGCAGCCAGGTCTTGCCTCAGCTGCGCTCTTGCCGCGGAGAGCCGGCTCTTGCACGTCCCTTCGGGGACGCCAAGGATCTCGGCGATTTCCGCGTGCGTGTAACCTTCCATGTCGTGCATTACCAGCGTCGTTCGATAGACCTCGGACAGACTTTCAACCGCTCGCGCGATGCACTCCTTCAGATCCGGCTCCGCTTCCGGAGCCGTTGTCTCCATTGAGCTGGCTTCGTCGAGCGTCACTTCGCGTGCAAATCGTATCTCACTGCGTCTCGCGTTCGAAATAACCGTGACCGTGATCCGATGGAGCCAGGTCGCGAACGCCGCATCACCGCGAAACTGAGCCAGCCGGGAAAAGGCCCGGATGAACGTGTCCTGCGTGAACTCGCGCGCTTTTTCCGCATCACCGCTCAGTCGATAGGCGAGCGAGTAAACGCGGGGCGCGTACGTGTCATACAGCGCACGCCCGGCCAACCGATCCCCTGCGATCACCAGGGCGATGAGTTGTCTTTCGTTCACGCGGAGATGCTATCCGCCGAGCTTGGTCGCGACCATTGCTGTAGTCTTTGACACGGACACGAACTGAATCGTTCGGTGGCAGTTTGAATGGACTGCAATTCAGGGGTTCGGACTTCGCTTCAGTCCGGACTGCGGACTAATTGAGGGGTCCGGACTAATTGAGGGATGAGGACGACGGAGGAACGCCACTGCAAGCTACCCGCTGCCCGCTAAACGCTGCACGCCATCAGCTGCAAGCGACGGGACAGTCATACGACGTCGCTGTCCGCATTTCGCAGAAGGTTCGCAATTCTCAATTAGTCCGAAGTTCGGACTGAAGCGAAGTCCGAACCCCTGGATCCGCAGTCATCCGGACTACTGCGGACTACTTCACTCCTCTTCGATCTCTAAGTCCCGCCTCCAATCCGATTCGCAGATCGTACGGCACGACGGGGACTGGAAAATCGGCACTGCGATTCCAGCCGAGTGAGAAGGCGCGGACGCGGATCATCACTTCCTGCGCTTCGGCGGGATCGCCGAAAGGAGTTTTGCGCCAGCGGTAGGTGTCGCGAAGGATCTGCGACGTCATCCGCAAGCTCGCCATCGATGCATGTGACGTGAGACTGACGAGCGCTCCTCCGCCCTCGCGCGCGGCGCGGGAGAGACGCACCGTCTCTGTGCCCTCGGGCTCGATGCCCGCGATCACCACCAGGGCGAATCCTCCGCAGCGAAGAAGCTCCTCGGCGGCGCGGAGTCCGTGCTTTCGATTCCGCGGGCGCACGAGGATGGGACCTTCTTCCCAGAATGGACCAGCGATGGTGCCGAGTCCATCGATCCAGGCAGCTCTTTCACTTTGAGCGACGGTGGTGTTGCAGGCGGCGCGAAGCACCGCGGTCGCACCACCCCGGGGCATCCACACGGTGAGCCGCGCGCGGGGAAGACCATGGCCGGGGAGAATCGCATCGAGTGGCTCGATTCCCGTTGCCACCGGCTCCGCCGTCCGGTGGGTGACCGGTGTCGCATCTGGAAAGCGCTGCTCGATGAGAGCACGGATGGCGGAATTACGGTCAGACATTGGCTCTCAGGTTATCCCGAATATAACCCGAAGGCAAGAAGAATACCTCGGACATCTGGGCCAAATGCACCTCGCGGCGGAGCGACCAAGTCAGCTCCGCCGCGAGATCAGTTCAGGCTACAGCCGACGCCTAGGGGATAACATCGTTGTCGCCGTAGGGGCAGACGAAGACCTGTTGAAAACCAGGTCCCTCACCTACGTCCGGATCCGGAACGGAGACGTAATCGCAAACGTCTCTATCGAAAGCCTGCGCAGTGCCGTGGTGGCCAGATTCGCCGTCAACCGAGGCGTCGAACGTGATGAACGCGCACGGAGTAGCGACAGCTCCCGGCACGCATTGGGGGTTCGGTATGAAAGACGTCACCCGGTCGATCGTAATCTTGTGGCCGGCGATCACGATGGTTCCCTTTCCGGAGAGATTGCCACCCAAGGGATCGGCAGGATCACCCTGCGTGATTTGGAACCGGGCATTGGCGGTGTTCGATACTGGAAACGCCTGCGGAATTGTCTGGGCGTTGTCCAATCGCAGCCAAGCCGTTCCGTTCCAACCCAAAATCGGGTCGCCGAGCTCGGCGGCCGCTGCGGCGGCCTCCACTGTTCGCCCGTTGGCGAAATAGACGCCCGTAAACGTACCAATCAGGAGCTGACTGGCGACGCTGATTTCGACGACAGTTCTTGTCGGCGGAGGAGGAAGGTTTCCCTGAATAGCGGGCGTCGGGCTTTCGGAACGCAGTCCGGAGTGTGGATCCGGTGAGACTCCGTCCGTACACGACAGGACGAATGCGAGCACCCCGAGGGTGGGGACGAGACGGAACGCGAACCGTTTCATAACAGGTACCGAGTGAAGGGTGATCAAAAACGGGCTCGCAGCTCAGCAGTAGAGCCGAGCGGGCCCCCCAATGTATCCGTCTCTGCAAAACGCGCTACCCCAATTTCGACAAGCGGCTTTAATCGACTAAAGTCGGCTTAGCCCTTGTTGGGCGGCAGCAACTCTCATTCTGGCGGCCGCGTCACCTCTACCCCAAGCCCTGACAACCAACTCGAACGCGCGGCGGGCGTCGACCTTGTGCCCCAATGCTGATGCAACTCTGCCACGCTCAAATGCGAGCATGACCTCGGTTGGTGTCACCGAAGAGAAGAGTCGTTGGCGAGCGATCTTATCCGCTTCGGCGAATCGCCGTACACTTGCGAGGACTTGAACTGTTGTCAGGCGATCCAGATCGCAGCGCAGACAGGAGGTGTCCGACAGCGCCCCAAAGGCCGTCGCGGCGGTCGCGGTATCACCTCTCGCAAGAGCGAGATAGGCACGCGCTGTCGCCGCATTGTAGCGGGCGGACGCGATATCACCGGATTTCGGGTTAGCGAGCGCAGCGTCGAGCGCAGCGTTGTAAACCAGAATAAGACGCCCTATCGAACCGGAATCCCGGCGCGCCGCCCACCATGACAATGCCGTATGGATTTCGGGGTCCCTGGCTGCCAACCAACGCGCGAACACTGCCTTCGCAGTATCCGGCTCCACTACTCCGAGAAGGGCGAGGGGCGCGAACAGCCGAGATGGGCGCGTCCCAAGGCCTATGTAGGCTTCGCTGAATCTGCCTCGATAGGCGAGCTGAAGTGGCAGAACAATCTCCAGCCAACTCCGGTAAGGTTTGACATCCGCGGCTCCGGTCGGGCGTCCTTCCATGGTCCGCAACAGCCGAAGCACAGTCTCGGAGGAATCCGTCCAGCGGCGCCCGATCATCCATCCGTCGAACAATACGTCTGCGGGGGCGGACGAGAGCAATCGCGCACCTTCATCCTTCCGCGCGGGATCGCTGAGTGCCTCGAGAAGTCTGACACCGGCGGAGTGTTGTCCGCCCGGATCACGTGCGAGATACTGGCGGGCCGCAGCACGACCTTCGTTTGCGCCACCCAACGTGTAGCCGAGCTCCACGAGGTGGATGTACGCAGGTGCGAAAGCGGAATCGAGCGCTATCGATTTCCTGAAAGCATCACGAACACTTTCTTCGCTGACGTCGAAGATGCTGCCGTACCCATAGTGAAAGCGCGCTTCTCCCACGGCGTACCACACCTCGGGATCGTCGGGGTACCTGGCCGCTGCCGCGTTAACCGTGGAGAAGAGCCGGCGCGCGAGCGCCCACTTGAGACTATTGGCATCGCCGCCCTGGAGCGCAGAGCTCAAGGAATCGGCGGTGATGAGTAAACTGTCACGAGGGGCAAGGCTCTGAATGCGCGATCCGGCGTGGAGGGCGAGAGCACGAGTTGTCGAATCGCTCTCGTTGGTATGCCACGCAGTAACCTGCCCTGCCCGTCGCAAGGCCAGCGCGAAACCTGTGTCGTTGGCGATCGCGCGTGCGTAGGCAGCAGCCGCCGAGTCCCATGATGTCTTACGGTAGTATTGCTCTCCCTGCAGAAAAGCCTTGAGGGCCAGCGCGGAATTAGACCCGATGGATGTCGTTCGGCCCGCGCCGATGCGATGTAGTTTCCCGAGCGAACGAAGGACGTTCACGGTGAGCTCGTCGGCGGCTTGTTCGACCGTGGCCCCAACAGCTTCCTGATCGACGAGGAGCACAGAATCGCTCGCCGCATCCAGAAGTCCATAATGAAGCTTTGCGGAATCCGCCGTCGTGGGAAGCATGTATCCGAAAATCACGTAGCGCGCCTTCGTACTGCGCGCCAGCTGGGCCGCGCTGTAGCGATCAGAGCGCGTTCCCTGCTTCCAGTTCCGCACGGTGACCGTTGGCGAAACAGTGCGCAAAGGTCCCGCTCCATCGAGGTTGCGGGCTAACAGGTCGACGATGCCCTCATGCCACAGGCCAAGTTCAGCGGAGCCGGCGTCGAACGGAGCAACGGCTACAGTAACAAGCTCCTCGTTGACCGTAGGCGCGCGAGTTTTGGCGTAAACGACGATTGACACTGCAAGAAGGAGCAGCACAACGCCTGCAGCGATTTTCTTTCTCGAGATGCGCCGCAATCTCCGCACGCTGATGGCGCGCGAAATCCTCGATAGTGTCGGAGCATGCTCGGCACATGCGGCCGAGAATTCGGTGGCACTTTGAAAGCGATCGGCGGGATCCTTCTCGAGCGCTTTCCCGACCGCCCGCGAGACTGTAGTAGGCACGTCGTCGCGGAGGTAGTCGAGACGGGGCGGCGGCTGGGTCAGGTTTGCGGCCAGGATTGCCTGGGTCGTCGCGCCGGTAAATGGCGGGGAGCCGGCGAGCATCTCGTGACTCACGACGCCCAGCGAATAGATGTCGGCGCGATGGTCTATGTCCGGACCGCCGAGCGACTGTTCGGGCGCCATATACCCGACAGTGCCCATCGACATACCGGTTCGGGTGATCCGCGAGTGGGGCGCCTCCCCAGGCAGTGAGAGAGCCGCGGCAATTCCGAAATCCGCCAGCACGGCATGGCCGTCCTGGAGCAGGATGTTCTCCGGTTTGATGTCCCGGTGTATGACGCCTTTCTTGTGAGCGTAGGCGAGCGCCGAGGCCACCTCGCAGGTAATGCTTATTGCGTCGTTGATCGGCAGCTGTCGTTCGCGCTTGAGACGGGCGCGCAGTGACTCGCCGGTGATGAAAGGCATCACGTAGTACATGAGCCCGTCCTTCACCCCGGCGGTGATAACAGGCAGGATGTTCGGATGCTGCAGATGTGCGGTGACTTCGCTTTCGCG
>DATBXT010000005.1:0-6326 GCA_036514115.1 Gemmatimonadaceae bacterium | reverse complement strand
TGGCGTTGGGATCCAGGCGAGAGGCGCCTCACCAGGTGACCGCGACACTGCTCATCGACGGCGAGACGCTCACGATCGATAAAGCCTACGCCGTCGCGGTGCATCGGCTTCGTGTAGAGCTGGCCCCCGCGGCGCGCCAGCGAATGCTGCGCACCCGGGCCGTCGTCGACGACATCGTCGAGAGAAACGAAGTGGTCTACGGCGTCACCACCGGATTCGGAAAACTTTCCGAGGTAGCGATACCGCCGGGGAAGCTGGCTGAGTTGCAGGTAAATCTGGTGCGCAGCCACGCGGCTGGCGTGGGCGATCGGTTGCCGGAGGCGGAAGTACGCGCCATGATGGTGCTCCGCGCGAATGTGATCGCCAAAGGTTATTCAGGCGCGCGCCCCGAGCTCGTCGACGTGCTGCTGCAAATGCTCAACGCCGATGTCTATCCGCCGATACCGGAGCAGGGGAGCGTCGGAGCGAGCGGGGATCTGGCGCCGCTCGCGCATCTTGCGCTGGCGATGATCGGCGAAGGCACGCTCATCAAGGGAGATCGCGAGATCGAAGCGGCGGCAATGCTCGCGGAAATAGGAGCGAACCCGGTTACGCTCGGTCCGAAGGAAGGGATTACTCTCATCAACGGGACCCAGGCGCATACTGGTGTCGCACTCATTGCGCTCGTTCACGCGCGCGCCTTGTGGCGTACCGCGCACGTGGCTGGCGCAATGTCCCTGGAAGCTTTGATGGGCACCCCGGTTGCCTTCGACGAGCGAATCCACGACGCGCGCGGTCAGGAGGGACAGAAGCGCTCCGCCGCACTGCTGCGCGATCTTCTCGCTGGAAGCGAAATCAGGGAAGCGCATCGGCACGGCGATCCGCGAGTCCAGGATCCGTATGCTCTGCGCTGCATGCCGCAGGTGCACGGCCCTGTGCTCGACGCGCTGGACTGGATCGATGCGGCGATCTCGCGCGAGCTCAATGCGGCGACCGATAATCCCCTCGTATTCGAAAACGGCGAGACGCTGAGCGGCGGAAATTTCCACGGGCTCACGGTCGCCATGGCGCTCGATTTCCTCGCCATCGTGCTGACGCATCTGGCGACCATCGCCGAGCGTCGGATTGACCGCCTGGTGCATCCGGACCTCAATCACGGTCTGCCGCCTTTCCTCACCTCGGACGCCGGGGTCAACTCCGGGTTCATGATGGCCCAGGTTACCGCGGCGGCATTGGCGAGTGAATGCAAAGTTCTCTCTCATCCGGCGAGCGTGGATACGATTCCAACCGATGGCAGCAAGGAAGATGTCGTGCCGATGGCGATGGGCGCTGCGTGGAAGGCACGGCGCGTTCTTCGCAACCTCGAGAACATCCTCGCGATCGAGCTTATGTGCGGAGCACAGGGAATAGATTTCAGAGCGCCCCTTCGCCCAGGGAGAGGCGTGCGCATCGCCCACGAGCGCGTTCGCGCCATCGTGCCGCGCCTCGAGACGGACCGCGTCCTCAGCGGTGACATCGCCGCCCTCATGGCCGCTGTGTCCGCAGGCAGGTTCGCAGACATCGGATCCCCCACATGACCGATCTGAGAGTCCCCTATGATCCCACCGCGTTCGAAGCCTCCGCGCGTGGGCGTGGGCCTGTACGCGCACCGCGCGGGACCACGATCTCCTGCAAGGGGTGGCAGCAGGAAGCGGCCCTCCGGATGTTGATGAACAACCTCGATCCTGAGGTGGCCGAGCGACCGGCGGATCTCGTCGTCTATGGTGGAACGGGGAAGGCGGCTCGCAACTGGGAATGCTACGACGCGATCGTGCGCGAGCTGAAGAATCTTGGCAACGACGAGACACTTCTCGTCCAGAGCGGCAAACCGGTTGGGGTCTTCCGCACGCACCCGGGCGCTCCGCGGGTTCTCATCGCCAACAGCAATCTCGTCGGGCGCTGGGCTACTTGGGATCACTTTCGCGAGCTGGAGCGAAAGGGTCTGATGATGTACGGCCAGATGACCGCCGGGTCGTGGATTTACATCGGTTCTCAGGGAATAGTGCAGGGCACTTACGAGACCCTGGGCTCCGTCGCGCAAAAACATTTTGGCGGCAGCCTGCGGGGTCGCTTCGTTCTCACGGCCGGCCTCGGCGGAATGGGTGGCGCGCAGCCGCTGGCAGCGACGATGCAGGGCGCAGCCGCGCTGGTGATCGAGGTGGATGAGTCCCGGATCGACAAGCGGCTGGAGACGCGCTATCTCGATCGTAAGACCGCCAGCATTGACGAAGCTCTGGGTCTCGTATCTGCCGCGACGCGCGCCGGCGAATCATTGTCGGTCGGTCTGCTCGGGAACGCTGCGGACATCCTGCCTGCGCTGGTCGAGCGCGGAGTCACGCCGGATATTCTCACGGACCAAACCAGCGCCCACGACATGCTGAACGGTTACGTGCCGTGCGGCATGCCGCTGGAAGACGCGGTCGCGCTGAGGAAGAAAAACCCCGAGGAGTATGTCCGGCGGTCGACAGCGTCCGCGGTGAATCACGTCGCTGCAATGCTCGAGATGCAGAAGCGTGGCGCCGTTACGTTCGACTACGGCAACAACATTCGCACCGTCGCCTTCGATGCAGGCCTGACGAAAGCGTTCGACATCCCTGGCTTCGTCCCCGAGTACATCAGGCCACTCTTCTGTGAAGGCAAAGGTCCGTTTCGCTGGGTCGCCCTCTCCGGAAATCCTGCGGACATTCAACGCACGGACGACCTCGCCCTCGAGCTCTTTCCGAACGATGGCCATCTCAAGCGCTGGATCTCGCTCGCCCAGCAGAGAATCAAGTTCCAGGGACTGCCCGCCAGAATTTGCTGGCTCGGTCAATCGGACCGCGCGAAGTTCGGCGTCGCCATCAATGATCTTGTCGCATCCGGAGAGATCTCGGCGCCGATCGCCATCGGCCGCGATCATCTGGATACGGGCAGCGTGGCGTCGCCGTTCCGCGAGACCGAAGGTATGAGGGACGGCACAGACGCGGTTGCCGACTGGCCGCTCCTCAATGCGATGCTCAACGTCGCGAGCGGTGCATCGTGGGTCTCGTTCCATCACGGCGGCGGCGTCGGCATCGGCAATTCGCTGCACGCCGGCCAGGTTATTGTTGCGGACGGCACGCCTGACATGCGGATACGCCTTGAGCGCGTGCTCACCAACGATCCGGGCACCGGCGTCGCCCGCCACGCGGACGCGGGATACGAAGAAGCGATTGCGGCCGCTCGTGCGCACCAGCTCCATTTGCCGATGATCGGATGATGAAATGGGACGCGGGATGCGGTAAGCGGGAAGCGGTCAACAACTTGTCGGCCTGATGCTTACCAGCGAATTCAGGCCCTGGCATGTGCCGGTCTTTCTGGCGAAATACGCCTACCTCACAGTGACTCGGCGGCCGGTGCTCGTGCATTTCGAGGTTACCATGCGCTGCAACGCGCATTGTGGCTTTTGCGACTACTGGAAGACCGATCCGTCAGCGAAAGAAACGGAGCTGAAGTCATTTGCCGAGTGTGCGAGCTTTTTCAACCCGATGGTGATCACCTTCACCGGAGGCGAGCCGACACTCCGCCGCGATCTGGAGGATCTCATCTCCAGCGTCAACCGCGCGGTACGTCTCAAGTACATGACTCTGATTACGCACGGCGCGATGCTGTCACCGGAGCGCGCGCGTTCGATCTGGAAAGCGGGGATAAACCAGTTCAACATCTCGCTCGATTATCTCGACGAGCGTCACGACAACGCGCGCGGCATTCCAGGCCTGGGCGCGAAGATCATGCGCACAGTGCCGCGGATGCGCGAGATCGGGATCACCGGCGTGCGCTTCAATACCGTCATTAAGCGTGACAATCTCGACCAGCTGATGCCTATTGTCAGACGCGCGCGTGAAATCGGCTGTGGAGTGAACTTCAGCTGCTACACCGACAACAAGAACGGCAACGCCGATGGCGTCATCGATCGCGAGAATGCGAGCGAGCTCGAGAACGCGATCGAAGAGATTCTCGCATTCAAGCGTCGACACCGCGGTGTCATCACCAACTCGGATTACTATCTCGAGCAGATTCCGCGCTACGTCCGCGGTGAGATCAGCGAGCCGTGCCGCTCCGGAATGCGAACGATCCACGTCAATCCGCTTGGAATGGTCAAGCGCTGTCCTGACTTTCCCGCCGACTTCCACTGGACGCAGTACAGGAAATACCAGCCGATAGACTGCAACGCGTGCTACTACGCGTGTCGGGGCGAGGCGCAGGCGCCGATGCGATTTTCGAGAGTGTTGGATGTCATGGCAACGCCGGCTCGGACGTTGCCCGTCGGCAATTTCGCACATGACTGACCTTCTTTTCGTTAACGCCGCCCAGATAGTTACGTGTGCCGGCGCCCCTCGCGCTCGCAAGGGTTCCGAGATGCGCGAGGCCGGTATTCTCCGGAACAGCGCGGTCGCCGTCAGCGACGGACGGATCGCCATGATCGGCACGGCGCGCGATCTCCAGCACGCCTACGCCGATGCGGAAGTCGTCGACTGTCGGGGCGGAGTGCTCACGCCCGGCCTCGTCGATTCACACACCCACGCGGTGTTCGGCAAGCCGCGCTTCGAGGAGCACGAGCAGCGCGCGGAGGGACTCGACTACATGGAGATCGCCTCGCGCGGCGGCGGAATTCACGCATCCGTGCGCGACTTCCGCGAGCGCGCCGAGCAGGAACTCTACGACCTCGCGGTGCCACGCGTACGCGACCTGATGTCGTACGGAACGACGACCCTGGAGATCAAGAGCGGCTACGGTCTCTCCGTGGAGGACGAGCTCAAGGCGCTGCGAGTTATTGGCCGGCTCGCCGAGCGTTTCCCTCTGCGAATCGTCGCCACGTGGATGGGCGCCCACGAAATTCCTCACGATTATCGGACCGGCGATGGCCGGCGTGCGGAATATCTGGAAATGCTCATCGGCGAGCTTCTTCCGAGGGTGGTTGCGCAGGGCATCGCCCGATTTGCAGATGTTTTCTGCGAGCCGGGAGTATTCACCGTCGACGAGACTCGCCGCATCCTGCAGGCAGCGAAACGCGCGGGCCTCGGTGTCAAGCTCCACGCCGACGAGCTCAAGCCGGCGGGGGGCGCCGAGCTGGCCGCCGAGCTGGAGGCCACGTCCGCGGATCATCTGGCGGCGATCTCGGAGAAGGGGATCGCTGCATTGGCAAGCTCCCGCACCGTGGCCACCCTGCTTCCCGGGACCATGCTGTTCCTCGGGAAAGCCAAACAGGCGCCTGCGCGCGCTCTGATCGACGCCGGCGGGGCGGTCGCTTTGGCTACCGATTTCAACCCGGGTACATCGCCGACGGTTAACTTTCCCCTGATGCTGACTTTGGGCGTTAGCCAGCTCAGAATGAGCCTGGCCGAGGCCCTTATCGCGGTAACGGTGAACGGCGCCGCCGCCCTCGGACTCGCGGGCGAGACCGGTCAGATTGCGCCCGGTTTTTCGGCCGATCTGGCGCTATTTGCCATAGGGGATATCAGAGAGTTGCCATACTGGTATGGCGCACGTCTTTGTGTCGGGACGTGGAGGGCAGGCGCGCCTTGTCACCCCTACGAAAACCTAGGTATGTTGAACGCTCGTCCCCCGGAGGTAGTGCCTGCCGGGTAATTCACTGCCCGGCCGCCCTACATGTCTAACGTCGAAAAGCTGAAAAAAAAGGCTGCCGAATTCGAGCAGAAGAAGCAGTTCGATAAGGCGCTCGAGGTCTACCTCCAGATAATCGGGCAGACGGAAGGTCAGGAGGACCGCGACGTCACGGTTTATAACCGCGTTGGGGACCTCTACCTGCGGCTGAACAAGACTGACCAGGCGGTCAATTACTACGAGCAGGCAGTCGATCTTTACACCGACGGTGGCTACCTCAACAACGCCATCGCTCTCTGCAACAAGATTCTTCGCCACGCTCCCGCTCGGCACCAGATCTACTACAAGCTGGGCAAGATCTCGGCGAAAAAGGGCTTCAACAGCGACGCGAAAAAGAACTTTCTCGAGTTCGCGGATCGGATGCACCGCGCCGGAAAGGACACCGAGGCTTTCAAGGCCCTCCAGGAGTTCGCGGATCTTTGCCCCGGCCAGGACGACATCCGCCTCATGCTGGCCGATCAGCTCGCCAAGGCTGGCAAGAACGCCGAAGCAATCGAGCAGCTTCAGATCCTCCACGAGTCGCTGGACTCCGAGGGTCGCTCCGCCGAGGCGGAAGCGACAGTGCAGAGGATCCACAGCCTCGACCCGAACATCGAGCCGCGCAGGTCGAAAACTCCGGTAAAGCGGGATTCCGGCGGCCTGGTGTTCCTCGACGTAGGTGGTTC
>DATBXT010000004.1:0-3062 GCA_036514115.1 Gemmatimonadaceae bacterium | reverse complement strand
GCAGGGCGACATCGCGGCGATGGCAGCCTCGCTTCCGGGGGTGACGCTGGTGCCGGGCCAGGACGGAGATCCTTCCGGATTTTCCGTCCTTGGTTTGTCCCCTGACCAGAACAACACTACCCTGAACGGTTTGAACGCCGGCGTCTCCAATCTCCCGCGCGACGCGAACGTCAACACCTCCCTGGTTACCACTCCCTACGACGTCTCTCGGGGGGGATTCAGCGGCGCTCAGTTCCAGATCCGCGGACGTCCCGGCTCGAACTTCATCACCCGCACGATGAGTCTCAACATCGACGCGCCACAGCTGCAGTGGACGGATCCCGCGGGAAGATCGCTGGGGCAGCAGTACAGCAATGTCTCCATCGGTGGGCTGCTCGCCGGGCCGATTCGGCCGGATGCTTCGTTCTACAACTTCGCGTATCAGCTTGGTCGCCGCGCGAACGACCTCCGCTCGCCGCTGAATACGGACGCCGTCGGATTGCAGACGTCGGGAATCTCGCCCGACTCAGTGGCGAGACTGCTCGGCATCATCCAGCAGCTGGGAGTTCCCGCTGTCACCGCCAGCGTGCCCAGCACCCGGCTCGGTGCGCAGGGCTCGGTCTTCGGGAGCTTTGACTTCGCGCCGCAGTCGTCTGCGGGCGGGCAGTCGGTCACGCTCTCCTACAACGGGAGCTGGAATCAGCAGACTCCGGCATCCTCGCTCACCAACGAGCTGCCGGCGCACAGCGGCGAACGCACCAATTGGAACGGCGGCCTCCAGGCACGGCACAGCGACTACTTCGGCATCGGCATTCTCAGCGAGACGTCGCTCGGTCTCACCCGCGCCCGAAACTACAGCAACCCGTATTTGTCGATGCCGAGTGGAACCGTGCTGGTCACGTCGACATTTGCCGACGGATCGACGGGCATCAAGCCGGTGTCTTTCGGCGGCAGCGCGAACATGAACAACAGCCAGACCAGCACCGGCGCCGAGCTTACCAGTCAGCTGTCGTGGTTCAGCAGCAGCAACAAGCACCGCATCAAGCTCACCACCGAAGCACGACGCGACGCGTTCACATCGAGTCAGCAGTCCAACACCCTCGGGACGTTCAGCTACAACTCGCTGGCTGATCTCGAGTCGCAGAAGCCGTCGTCGTTCAACAGAAACCTCGAGCCGAGGATCAGAAGCGGAAGCCAGTTCATCGGCGGCATGTCCCTTGGAGATTCCTATCGGAAGAGTGACGACCTGCAGCTCCAATACGGCGTGCGGATCGACGGCAACCACTTCTCCTCGACACCGACCTACAATCCGGAGCTGGAGAGCGTATTCGGCGTGCGCAACGATCACGCGCCCAATCACGTCTATCTGAGCCCGCGACTCGGGTTTTCATACAGCTACGGAACTGCGCCGCAGGTCGCGGGCTTCGCCGGGGCAGTGCGCGGTCCACGGGCGGTCATCCGCGGTGGAATCGGACTCTTTCAGAACACGCCGAACACGACGCTGATCAGCGGTGCTATCGACAATACCGGTCTCGCCACCGCGCTACAGCAGATCGCATGCGCTGGTCCCGCAGCTCCCACTCCCGAGTGGTCTACCTACGCGAACAACCCGTCGAGCATTCCGACACAGTGCGCGGACGGAAGCGTCTTCGCCAGCACGGTGCCGAACGTCACCTATTTCGCCGACGACTACGCCGCGCCGCGCAGCCTGAGATCGAATCTGAACTGGAGCGGACCTGTTCTCGGCAATCGCCTGAGCGCGAATGTCGAAGCGACCTATTCGCGGAACATGAATCAGTCGGGGATCGTCGACATCAACTTCAACCCCGTTGTCCAGTTCACATTGGCCGACGAGGATCGTCGTCCGGTCTTCGTCCAGCCGACGAGCATCGTTCCGGCGAACGGAATCATCGCGTCGCGCGATGCGCGGGTCAGTCAGGAATTCTCGCGCGTCACCGAGCTGCGGTCTGACCTGATGTCGGATAGCCGTCAGCTCAGATTCGGATTTTCGCCGGCGACGCCGAGCACGAACTTCAGCTGGGGTGCGTCGTACGTGTACTCCAACCTGCGCGAGCGCGTGCGCGGATTCAGCAATACAGCAGGGAATCCGCTCGACCTGGAATGGGCGCGCTCGCCGTTCGATTCGCGGCACCAGATACAGTACAACCTCGGTTACAATTTCTTCGACGCCGTAAGAGTGAATTGGTTCGGCAACTTCCGCTCGGGCACGCCTTACACGCCGGTCGTCTCGGGCGACGTCAACGGCGATGGCTACGCCAATGATCGCGCCTTCGTGTACGATCCAGCGAAAACCGCTGACCCGGCGCTTGCCTCGGCGATGCAGTCGCTGCTGGGCAATGCGACGGGGAACGCGCGGGCGTGTCTGCTGCAACAGCTGGGAAATCTTGCCTTGCGCAACAGCTGCCAGGGTCCGTGGACCTCGACGGCGACGCTTTCGCTCAGCTTAAACCCGGTGAAATTCCGGATGCCGCAGCGGTCGACGCTTTCGCTGCAGATAAGCAATCCTCTTGGCGCCGCTGATTTGATGTTTCACGGCGATAATGGTTTGCGCGGGTGGGGCCAGGTTGCTTTGCCCGATCCGACGCTCCTCGCTGTGCGCGGATTCGATCCAGCGACTCAGCGTTACCGGTACGACGTAAACCAGAGATTCGGCTCGACGCTGCCCGCGCTTTCTGCAGTACGTGCGCCCGTCACGGTAACGGCAATGATGCGCTTCGATCTCGGACCGACACGCGAGCGCCAGGCGCTCACCCAGCAGCTCGATCGCGGAAGAACGCTCAAGGGGAACAAGGCGCCCGAGCCGATGCTGAGAGCCATCTATGGAAGCGGCGGCATTCCCAATCCCCTCGCCGGGATTCTTCGCCAGGCCGACACCCTCCAGCTCACGGGTCCGCAGGCGGATAGCGTCGCCACGATGAACCGCCGGTACGTGGTGAGCCTCGACTCGATCTGGTCGCCGGTCGTGAAATACCTGGCGTCGTTGCCGGACAACTATAACAAAGGTGAAGCGTACAGCCACTATCAGAAGGCCCGCGAAGCTTCGGTGGATCTGTTGATCAGGC
>DATBXT010000003.1:0-3533 GCA_036514115.1 Gemmatimonadaceae bacterium | reverse complement strand
TGAAATCGTCTGACTTGACGGTTGCCGCCAGCCAACGCATCGTGCTGGTGGCGGCGATCAACGCCCAACCTCACCAGACTCCGCCCCAGCCGGAGTAGAGTGCGAGGCAAAGGGGGGCACACTCCCGGATCTCTATCGTCGGTCCTTTGATTCACCATGGTGCGCTGCTGGGGAGTTCGCCGTGGTGCATCCAAAGGAGAATGACGATGCCTCGCAACAAAGATCTCAAGCGCCTCGTTCGCGCTCGCATGCGGAAGACGGGTGAAGCATATACCACCGCGCGCTCGCAGATCCTCAAGAAACCAAAATCAAAACCCGGTGCACGGGTTGCCGCCGCCCTTAACTCCGCTTCGAAGCACGATTACGCGACGCTGGCTGGAATGAGCGACGCCAGCATCAAGGCCAAGACGGGTTGTACGTGGGAGCGTTGGGTGAAGGCGCTCGATCACCACGGCGCCGACAAAATGTCGCATGCCGAGATCACCGAGTTGGTAAGCAAAAAGTACGAGGTGGGGAGTTGGTGGACCCAGACTGTCACGGTCGGATACGAGCGCATCAAGGGAATGCGCGCGCGTGGTCAGCGACGTGATGGGAGTTACGAAGCGACGAAGTCGCGCACTTTCGAAGTTCCCGTTTCTACTTTGTTCGAAGCGTGGGCTGATAAGAAGGTGCGGGATCGGTGGTTGGGTGGCGCTGTTGGGAAGGTGCGCACTTCGACCGCTCCGAAGTCGATCCGGTTTGGGCTGGATGGTGGTGGCATTCTCGCTGTTGGGTTCACGGCGAAGGGAAGGGCGAAGAGCTCGGTTGCTTTGTCGCAGGCGAAGCTGACAGATCGGGAGGCGGCCGAGCGGGCCAAGACTTATTGGGCGGAGAGGTTGGATGCGCTGGCGGAGGTTCTCGCGGCGAGAGCAAACTGAATACTACAAGCTACCCGCTACCCGCTGAACGCCGTTCGCCGTCAGCTGCCTGCGACAGTAGAGTGTTTAGGCCAATGGATCTGCCCCGTCGTCTGCAGCTGATGGCGTTTAGCGTTCAGCGGGCAGCGGGTAGCTTGAAGTGGCAGTTGACCTTCATCTCTTCCTCGCTCGAACAATAGCTCGCGCGGGCGCCCCCTCGTGCCCCCCAACCTTGATCGGCAGTACGACCAGGTCATAATCTCCCGCCGGAATCGAGTCGAGCTGAATCCCCTCGACAATGGGAATCCCCTTCCCGAGCAGCGTCCGATGCGTCAGTGGCGCAGGCGCACCGAATTGCTCGGCGGAGATGTAGTCGACGCCAACGAGCTTCACACCGGCGTCCGCGAGCTGCTGCGCTGCGTCGGGCGCGATGTAGGCGAAGTCTTTGTGGAATGTTGGCGAATGCATCCAGCCGTGGAGCGAGCTCCTGGTGCGGAAGATCACGCGCTCGGCCCCCTTCCAGTTGACGCTCGCCAGTGCCCTGGCGTCGATGGCCTGAACGCTGTCGGGGATGTCGATGATGCGCGCCGGCCCGATGAATGGATCGACCGACAACTTCTCGATCGATGCGCCATCGCGAACGAAATGCATCGGCGCGTCGACGTGGGTGCCGCTGTGCGCGCCCATCGAGTACGCCGAAAGCGTGAAGCCGTCGCCTTTGCGCATGTCTTTGAGGAAATCGAACTTCATCGGCGCATCGCCCTGATAGACCGGAGTCGTCGACGGATCGAGGGTGGCCGTCGCATCGATCCATCCGGTCGCCGGGAAACCAGCGTCGCTCGATGTGCCGGCCTCCGCCTGCGGCTGCGAAGACGAGCAAGCGGCTGCGCACGACGCAACGATTACCGCGTAGATGGGGCGCAACATCTGACGAGTCGGCATTTGTCCTCGATTAGAGCGCAAGGCTCAGTAAGAGTGTGAAGCACAGCCCGGCCACACCGATGATCGTCTCGGCGACAGTCCACGTCTTAAGTGTCTGAGGGACAGTCATGTCGAAGAATTCCTTGATCAGCCAGAATCCTGCATCGTTGACGTGAGAAAGTACAAGCGAGCCCGCTCCCGTCGCGAGCACCAGCAGCTCCGGACTCGTGCCGGTTATCGACGCAGCAATCGGGGCGACGATTCCGGCGGCAGTGGTCATCGCCACCGTCGCTGAGCCGGTGGCCACGCGAATCAGTGCCGCTATTGCCCACGCGAGCAGGAGCGGTGAAGCGTGCGACCCGATTGCCACTCCCGCGATCGCCCGGCCGACGCCGCTCGCAACCAGTACCTGGTTGAATCCGCCGCCGGCGCCGATGACGAGAAGGATCGTGGCAGTGGGAGCGAGACAGTCGTTGCAGAACTTCAGCAGCTGCTCGCGGGTGAAATGACGGGTGCGTCCGAGCGAGAAGAAGGAAAACAGCAAAGCGAGCAGCAGCGCAACGATGGGCTGTCCAATAAAGTGGAGCACAGCGCGCGTCGCGCTGGTCGCCTCGAGGACCACATCTCCAGCGCTCGACAGCAACATCAGGATCACGGGGATGAGAACCGTGACGACCGAGATCGGGAACCCGGGCATCGCCGCCGTGGATTCGCCGCCGAGCTGTGCCGCTAGCGGGCTCTCCGTGGTGAGCAGAATGCGCGGCGCGATCCACGATGCGTAGATGGGGCCGGCCAGCGCTGCCGTGGGGACGCCCACCAGCAAACCATATAGTATGGTCCGCCCGACATCGGCGTTGTACGCGGTCACCGCCAGCATCGCTGCCGGATGGGGTGGTAGCATACCATGCACAACCGAAAGGCCAGCGACGAGGGGAATGCCAATCTTGACCAGCGACATCCCGGTGCGCCGCGCGATGGTAAATACCAGCGGGACCAGAAGGACGAATCCCACCTGGAAGAACACGGGAATGCCGACGATGAAGGCGACGAACATTATCGCCCAGTGCACGCGACGCTCGCCGAACATCTCGATGAGCGTTGTCGCAATCCGCGCTGCGGCGCCAGACTCCGCCATGATTTTGCCGAGCATGGTGCCGAGCGCCACGACGATGGCGATGAAGCCGAGTACGTTGCCGACGCCATCCTGAAAGGCTTTGACCGCCGCCAGGCCGGGCATTCCCGCGGCGATGCCCATCGTCAGCGAGACAACGACAAGGGCGATGAAGGGATGCAGCCTTGCGCGCGCGATGAGAAGGATGAGCGCGATTACGGCGAGCAGGGCGAAGAGCAGGAGCTGCGAGTCGTGCGTCATAGCGATGCGCGGGCGACGATGTCTCTCACGATTTCGTCGGGCGAGCTGCGAATGTCGTAGACCCACGCGTTCTCATCCGCAGCGGGCGTCTCGAGCGCACCGAACTGGCTGTCCAGCATCGTGGCCCGCATGAAGTGCCCGCCACGGCCCTCCAAACGCCGGGCGATCAGATCTCGCGGGCCGTCGAGAAAAATGAAGCGGGTGTCAGGCGCTCCGGCGCGTAGGACATCACGATAGGACCGCTTCAGCGCGGAGCACGCAATCACCGCTCCGTTACCGGTCTCGGCGGCGGTACGTAATCGCAGTGCGAGCGTCTGGAGCCAGCCCGCGCGGTCTTCGTCGGT
>DATBXT010000002.1:0-6260 GCA_036514115.1 Gemmatimonadaceae bacterium | reverse complement strand
GAAGTAGGCACCACCGTTGTCGGCAGCGTACTGCTCTTCGTAGGTCGCCATGTTGCGAAGGTCAGACTTCATCGCGGCGACATACGCCTTGTCCTTGGTGTTTGCAAACTTCGGAATCGCGATCGCGGCAAGAATGCCGATAATGACGACCACGATCAGAAGCTCAATAAGGGTAAAACCCTTTTTGTTGCTCATTGCGTCTCCTGAAGCGTTGATAAGGGGGGCGAACGCCTTGCATCCGCCTACCATAAGACGCTCCAACCAGCGTCCCGGGTACAAAAAAACGAGCTTCGGCTAGCCCGGTTCGCGTTGTTATCTGGTTGTCAGCTTTGGGGTTGCGGGCCCAACCGGTCGTCCGGCGCGAAGCTTGGCTGGAACAGGCTGTTCGAGTGGGATGCTTAAGTTGCCAGACCGTACCTGGAGAGCTTGCGGTACAATGTCGACGGATCGATACCGAGCACTTCCGCAGTCCGGGGCTTGTTGCCCCCTTCGTTTTCCAACACCCACATGATGTAGGCGCGCTCTATGGTGTCGAGCGTCGGGTTTGCCTGAATCGTGTCGCTCACCAGTGGATCGGACTTCGGTTCCACTACGCGCTCCGGCAGCGCCGACACGGGAATAGTGCCTCCCTTCGCCAGGATCACAGCCCGTTCCAGAGCGTTTTCCAGCTCACGGACGTTGCCCGGCCAGGTGTACCGCTGCATTGCTTCCACGGCCTCGGGCTCGAGCGACTTCGGCTCTTCGCCGCGGACCTCCCCCGCCTTGGCGAGAAACGAGTTGGCCAGAAGCTGCATGTCACCGGGACGGTTTCTAAGCGGCGGCAGCACAATCGAGATGACGTTCAATCGATAAAACAGATCGCTGCGAAAATTCCCGCGCTTTATCTCGTCGTCCAGATCGCGATTGGTTGCCGCAATGACCCTGGCGTTAACCGGCTTCGCCTCCGTCGCGCCAACCGGAATCACCTCGCGCTGCTGCAGTACCCGCAGCAGCTTGACCTGTGTTGCCGGCGTGGTCTCTCCAATCTCGTCGAGAAAGAACGTCCCCTCACCGGCCGCGGAAAACAATCCTTCCTTGTCGCGCGACGCCCCGGTGAACGATCCTTTGACGTGGCCAAAGAGTTCGCTCTCGAGGAGGCTTTCAGGTAGCGCGCCACAGTTGATCGAGAGAAACGGCTTGGGCGCCCGCGGTGACAGGTCGTGGATGTAGCGGGCGACCACTTCCTTGCCGGTTCCCGACTCTCCCTGGAGCAAAACCGTCGAGTCGGTTCCAGCTACGGACTCGGCTACATGAAGAGCGTCGAGCCAGGTCCTGCTGGCGCCGATCGGTTTACCCGAACGATCTCGACGCTTCGCGTCCACTTTGAGCGTCTTGTTTTCGCGCTTCAGGGTGCGATGTTCTGCCGCGCGACGCACGATCGCCACCAGCTCTTCATTTCTGAACGGTTTCTGAATGTAGTAAAACGCGCCGTTGTTCACCGCCCCGATCGCCGATTGCAGGCTCGCTTGCGCGGTCATCAAAATCACGACGGCGTCAGGATCGTGCGCGCGAACGGAGGCGAGGATATCGAGCCCCGTCACGTCTGGCATCCGCACATCGGTGATGATCAGCTCGGGCCTCAGCGCGGCGATCTGCTCTAGACCCTTCTTGCCGCCGAGGGCGGTGTACGGGATGAACCCCTCATTCTTGAGCAGAATGCGAATTGTGTCGAGGATACCCATCTCGTCATCGATGACGAGCACAGTGGGAGCTGAAGTGGCGGCGGTCGTCATCCGTGCTCAACCAGCGCTGCCGCTCTTGGAGTCTTTTTGATACCGTCGGGCCCCAGCTTCGGAAGGATCACCGTGAATTTCGTCCCGGTTCCTTTCCCGTTTCCATCCACCAGAATGAACCCATGGTGGGCTTCAACCGCCCGGTGAACTATCGAGAGGCCCAGGCCCGTCCCGCCGACCCTCGTCGTAACGAAAGGCTCGAAGAGTCGCTCCTTGATCGCGTCGGCGATACCGCGTCCCTGGTCGGTGACCTGCAGCATGAACGCGCCGCGCGTGAACCGCTCGGCCTGCGCAGGCAGCTGATGATGAGACAGCTCGGCTGCCTCTAGACGGACTTCGCCACCGGGAGGAGATGCCTGCACTGCGTTGAGTAGGAGATTGAAGATCGCGCGATGCAACAGGTCGTCGTCGCCAACGACGACCAGGGGTGTCGAAGGAAACAGCTCGCTGATCGTAACGTTCTCCGGTTTGTCAGGGTGCGCCGTCACCAATGCGGCAGCGTGGTGGGCGACCTCGACGAGATCAACTCTTCGGACGCTGGTCACACCTGTGCGCGCAAAATCAAGAAACTCGGATAGCAATCGGGACAGCCTGTCCGACTCACGCTGTACTAGCTGAGTCAGGGTCCGGGTATCGTCGTCGGAGCCGGGAACCTTTGCCAGCAGCTGCGCCGCGCTTCTAATCGATGCCAGGGGGTTCTTGATCTCATGCGCCAGCGACGCGCTCAGCTCGGCAACCGCTTCGAGACGCTCAGCCCTGGTATGAAGTCGTTCGATGTCCGCTTCGCGAAGCCTGAAGGCGGCGAGCTCGGCGGCCATCTCTTCACGGCCAGCGTGTGCCTCGCGGAGGCGAGCACCGATGTAGCCGCACCCGAGCGCCACCGCCCCAAAGATCCCGAGTTGCACGAGGATCGGCAGGTCAAAAACCGCAACGCGATCCAGAATCGTGACGGCGAAGTAGAGCACGTCGCCGAGCATGGCAATGAGCAGCACACCAGTCGGCGGAAGCAGCAGCGCGCTCACGGCGATGACAAGGATGTAGAGCGGAGCCAGCTGCGAAGGAGCGTTCGTCTGCGTCAGGTGAACGATCGTCGTCACAAGAAGCAGATCGAAGACAATCTGCAGATAGAAAAAGCCGTCCCGCGGGACCTCCTCGCGCCGGGCGCTATAGACGACCGACCCGCCGGTAAAGAAGAGCGTGGAGACGAAGGCGAGGGTCGCCACGAGTGTCGCCGTGCTGTCTGCCCGGCGCCACACGGCTATCGCGGCGATGAAAATCGCGGCTGCAAGGGATAACCGTCCCAGGTAGAGGACTCTGAGAACCCTCTCCCTTGCGCCCCACACGGGGCCGGGGACTGCGAGCGCGTGCCGCGGAGCTGCAGGCGTGATCGGGACTGCCGGTAGCAGGTATTCCAAAGTGTTGTGGTTAGGGACTGACGTCAAATAGACGCTCGTAGAGGCTCCTAAGTCTCTACTACCATATAGATTACAGGCTTATGGTCCTTGGACTTGTTCCCCCGGAGGCCACCGACCCTCCATCCCTTGGCGTAGCGACCAGCAGTTTGATAGCCGTACTCGGACTGGTCGCCATCAACGGTTTTTTCGTGGCCGCCGAGTTTGCGCTGGTCGCCGCCCGCCGCAGTAAACTGGACGAGATGATCGCCCGCGGTGATCGCCGCGCGAAGGTCGTTCAGGGTGCTCTCCAGCATCTCGACCGGTACATCGCCGGGACCCAGCTCGGGATTACGATTGCCTCGCTTGCCCTTGGCTGGATTGGCGAGCCCGTGTTGGCACATCTGTTCGATCAGCTGTTTCGACTTGTCCGGCTGAATCCGTCGCCCACCGCAACTCACGTGGCTGCGGTTCCGCTGGCGTTCTTTCTCCTCACGTTCTTCCACATCGTGCTAGGGGAGCTGGCCCCGAAATCCATCGCGCTGGCGAGCCCGGAGAAGACCGCGAAGGCCGTGGCCACCCCGCTGATGGTTTTCTCCCGATTCATGTCGCCGTTTATCTCGATATTCAACGGGACAGCGAACGCGCTGCTGCGCGTGTTCGGCGTCAAGCCGGCCACCGATGAAGAGGGACACAGTCCGGAAGAGATCCGCTTTCTGGTGATGCAGGCCCATGCTCGCGGAACCCTCGACGAATCCGACCGCGCCATGCTCGCAGGCGTGCTGGACTTTCACGAGAAAAAAGCGCGTGACGTGATGCGTCCGCGCACTGACGTCGTGGCGCTCGACATCGAGGCGACCGAGCAGGAAGTGTGGGAGGTTTTGCGCCGCGAGCGGTACTCCCGTTATCCGGTCTATCGCGAATCCCTCGACGACGTGACGGGAGTCTTCCTGGCGAAGGATCTGTGGCTCCATTCGGGCGACGCTCCCTTCAACCTCGCTGACTTCGTTCGCGAGCCGATGTACGTGCCCGACAGCCGCCCGGCGGAACGCGTGCTCGACGATTTACGTCGTACGCGGGCTCACATGGCGGTGGTGCTCGACGAGTACGGCGGGACCGCTGGAATCGTGACGATGGAGGATCTGGTCGAGGAGGTCGTCGGGGACATCGCCGACGAGTACGACTTCGCATCGCGCGAGTCCGTTGTGACCGATGGTGTGCTCGAGCTCGCCGGTTCGCTTTCCCTCATCGATGTGCGCTCCGACTACCGCGTTGCGATACCCGAGGGCGATTGGACGACGCTTGGGGGATACGCTTTCGCCAAGCTCGGACGATTGCCGCGGATGGGCGATCGAATCGCGATTCCCGGCGGTGAGATGGAAGTGGTGGCCATGGATGGGCGGCGCATTGCTGCCCTCAGGATTCATCGCGCGGGGGTCAGGCAGCCCGCAGTGGCTCAGCCCGCTTAAAGCTTCCGACGGAAAACCCCGCACGCGCTGAGGGCAGTCGAATCACTGCCCCGGGACTTGCGCGTCGTAGCGCAGGGAAGAAGCGAGCTCCTTGCTACCCAGTTGCCGCGGCGGCGCGCACCGAGATCATTTACAAAACGATCTACGATCGATGTCCGTGACGGGTCGAACGCTGATAGAGCGGCCGCGGATTTTACAGCCAGCTCGCTCTCCCGTGCGCGCATGTAGAGTAGAGGCAGGTGCGCCGCGACGGCGATGTCACTGGCCGGAATCGGGCGATCGATGATCTCGGACCCATCCCAAACGGCTTCGGTGTACTTCGCCTCGAGATACCCGGAATAGAGCGAGGCAGCCGCGCTGCTTCGTCCGGAAAATTCCAATCTCTTTCCCATCGCCAGATACGTTTCCGGCGCGCCGACATAGCCGAGTCGGAGAGAGCTCTGTAGCATGGCGAGGGCGGAATCAGCCTTCCCAACGCTCGTGTACGCTTGCGCCAGTCTAAAGCGCGGCTCGCCGAGCAACGGATCGACCTTCACTGCGTCGGTCAACACCACCACCGCGCGTTCGTAATCTCCATCTCCCATGTAGAGCGCGGCGAGGCGAAGACGCTGATCACTCCGGCGGGGACTCAGGTCGATCGCTTTGTGGAAGGCGTCGATGGCCTGTTGGCGGTAGAGAGGGGATCTGTAGAAGCGCGCGGCCTCCACCAGAAGGCTGCCCTCCTGCGTATAAAGCCGGTCGTTCAAGCTGTCGCGCTGGATTTCCCCGGAAAAGAAAGCGAGCGACTGAGTGAAAGCGCGATCGAGCATCTGCCGCTCGCGCGGGTTGGCGCGCATTTCGTCGATTCGCGGCTCGAGCGAAGACAGGTACTCGGCCATCACCATGGGCGTGTGCGCTGTCTCTCGCGCGCGCGAACGCGAGAGAAAATTGATATCCGCGAGGACCTCACCAACGGATCCCTGCTGCCTGTCCACACGTGCCAGCGCGAGATTGGCGACCAGAGGCGAATAGGTCTCCGTGTATAGAACGGCAAAAAGGAATCCCAGTGAGGCAAGAGCCAGCACCGGCCGGCGTGTCTCAGGGTGGGGATCAATACCAGTCGCCTCCAGCACGACCGAGCCGATCGTAGCCCTCGATGCGATCAGCGCCGCCACCGCGATCCACAGCATTGTCGAGTTAAGGTCGACGAACCAGAACGCGAGATAAAAGGCATACGCTATCTGGCACGCCCAGAGCACGGCAGCAGTGCCGGCGGAAACTCGCCCGCAACGGTATGCGCGAACGAGCGTCACCCCAATCGCGATCCAGATTGCAAGAAACGCCAGGGTGCCTACCAGCCCCGTAGTCGCCAGGATCTCGAGAAACTGGTTGTGGGTGCGGTCGAAGATCGACGTACTGACGCGCTGGATCTGCGGATCGAAATGCGCGCTCCACGCAAGATTGTGGTTCTCGAGTCCTAAACCAAGGAGCGGTCGTTCCCGGAAACCTGCGAATGCCGCACGCCACTGCATAAGCCGCGATTCGTCGGCGCCAGCCAGATCGGTCATCGCCAATCGCTGAAGCACGGTCGGAAGGCCGCGCATGATGGGGTTCGTCGGGTAAGTGCGGATACCCAGCGCCGTACCGAA
>DATBXT010000001.1:0-12368 GCA_036514115.1 Gemmatimonadaceae bacterium | reverse complement strand
GGTTCGATGGGCGCGGGCGCATCGATCTCGATCGATTCCTGTGGCAGCCGAGGGCGCCGCGCGAGAGCGACGAATGAAGCTCGATGATCTGGTGCAGGTTTCCGCCGCAGTCGCGGCGACATCCGGCCGGCTGGACAAGATTTCGAAGCTGGCTTCGCTGCTTTCGAAGCTGTCGCCGGACGAAATTCCGATCGCGGTGGGATTTCTCATAGGGTGGCCGCGCCAAGGCAAACTCGGCGTGGGATGGGCGACGGTTTCCGCGGCGCGTGAGACTGCCGCGGCGGCGACTCCCCTGTTGGAGTTGCGCGAGGTGGATCAGGTATTTGATCAGCTGCCGAGCGTGAAAGGCAAGAATTCCGGCGCGGCGCGAGCGAAGCTGCTCGGTGAGCTATTCTCGCGAGCAACGATCGACGAACAGAACTTCCTCGGCAGCCTGCTGGTGGGAGAGGTTCGTCAGGGCGCGCTGGAGGGAGTTCTTCTCGAGGCGATCGCCAAGGCGGCGCAGGTGCCGGCGGATCGGGTGCGACGCGCCGCGATGATGGCGGGCGATCTGGGCGTCGTCGCGCGCGCAGCGCTCGGTGAAAATCGCGAGAGCGCGCTGGCTGAGTATCAGCTTCAGCCATTTAGACCTGTGCAGCCAATGCTGGCCGACTCGGCGCCGACTGTCGCGGAGGCGATGAGCGCGGGCGTTCCAGCCGCGGTGGAATGGAAGCTGGATGGCGCGCGGATCCAGGTGCACCGTCAGGGCGATCGTGTCGCCGTGTACACGCGCAGTTTGAACGATGTCACCGCGGCGGTCCCCGAAGTCGTCGAATTGGTGAGCGGATTGCCGGGGCGCGAACTGATTCTGGACGGGGAAGTGATGGCGCTCGGCCCGGACGGCCGGCCTCTCTCATTTCAGGACACCATGCGGCGCTTCGGCCGGCGCATCAACGTGCTCAAGCAGCGAGACGAATTGCCGCTGACGCCGTTCTTCTTCGACGTGCTGCTCCACGACGGTGATACGGTGATCGACGATTCACTCTCGTCGCGGCTGGAGCGGCTGGAGAGCTTCACGCCCGAGACGGCGCGTGTCCCGCGGATTCTTACGAGCGATGCAGAGGAGGCGGCGCGATTTCAGAGGCAGGCGCTGGAGCGCGGACACGAGGGCGTGATGGTCAAGGTGCTCTCGGCGCCGTACGCGGCCGGCCGACGCGGCTCGGCGTGGATCAAGGTGAAGGAAGCGCGGACACTCGATCTCGTTGTGCTTGCTGTCGAGTGGGGCTCGGGGAGACGGCAGGGCTGGCTGAGCAACATTCACATGGGCGCGCGCGATCCGGCGACGGGTGAATTCGTCATGCTCGGAAAAACATTCAAGGGCATGACTGACGAGATGCTGGAATGGCAGACGAAGGAATTCCTCGCGCGTGAGACGCACCGCGAAGGACACATCGTCTACGTTCGGCCGGAGCTGGTGGTGGAGGTGGCATTCAACGAAGTGCAGAAAAGTCCGCACTACCCGGGGGGCGTTGCGCTGAGGTTTGCGCGCGTGAAGGGATACCGGCCAGACAAGAAGCCCTCCGAAGCGGACACGATTGATGCGGTGCGCGCTTACCTGCCCGGCGGGTAACCCGTGTAGAATTCGGATCCTTCGCATATGAGCCTTGAAACGTGATGGCGCAATCAGCGTCGATTGATGTTGATGTGGACGTGGCAATCGTAGGAGCAGGCGTCGCCGGGCTCGCGGCGATGCGGCAGCTCGAAGACGGCGGTGTTCGCACCTGCGTCATCGAGGCGCGCGACAGGATCGGAGGACGGATCTGGACTCAGCACGACGAGCGGCTGCCGCATGCCATCGAGCTTGGCGCGGAGTTCATTCACGGATCCGCCGAGGAGACGGTGGAGATGCTCGAGCCCGCGCGACTGCTTGCCAATGCAATCAACGGCCATCGGTGGCGGATGAGGGGCGGCAAGCTGCGCAGGCTTGACGACTTCTGGAAGCAGCTCGACGTCGTAATGCGTCACCTCAAGAGTGACGGAAAGGATGAATCGTTCGCCGATTTTCTCTCGCGGTCGCCCGGCGGTCGATCAGCGGCGGACGCGCGCGCACTGGCGCTTCAATTTGTGGAGGGGTTCCACGCCGCCGACCCGCGGTTCATAAGCGCGATCTCGTTATCGGAGGGTGGCAGTCCCGGCGATGATCGCGAAGAGCAGCGGATGATGCGGATCAGCGGTGGGTACCAAGGCGTGCCGCAGTGGCTCGCGCGAGGGCTCGGTGAAAGGATCCTCCTGCAGCGCGCGGTCGATCGGGTGGAGTGGGAGCGGGGCAGTGTGACACTCCGCGCGCGCGACGCTAACGGTCGCTCCATGAGCATCCGCGCGAGAGCCGTCATCATCACGGCTCCGCTGGCGGTTCTCTTTGCGGAGACCGGCGAAGAAGGCTCCATTGAGTTTTCCCCCGAACCGCCCGTGATCGACAGGATGAAGGGCCAGTTGGCGGCAGGATCCGTGGCGCGAGTCACGTTGCTCTTCCGCGAGCGGTGGTGGACCGAGAAGATGAGCGCCCTGCCGAAAGATGAATCGCTGGATTCGCTGACATTCGTTCAGGGTGAGACGAAGGAATTTCCAGTGTGCTGGACCCTTCACCCGGCGCATGTGCCGGCGATGGTATGCTGGACTGGCGGGATCGCCGCGAAGGCGATGGCGGATCTGCCGTATGAAGAGCGGGTGGACAAGGCAATCGTCGGCCTGGCAAAAAACCTCGGCGTGACGAAACGCCGTGTGGAATCCCAGGTCGAAGCTGCCTGGACGCACAACTGGGACAGAGATCCGTACGCGCGCGGTGCCTACAGCTACCCGATGGTCGGCGGAGCGCGAGCAGCGAAGGAGCTGGCGCGACCAATCCAGAATACGATCTGGTTTGCGGGTGAGGCTGCCGACGCTGACGGGCGAAACGGCACCGTCAACGGCGCAATCGGCAGCGGCCGCACCGCGGCAAAGGCGGCTGCCCGAGCGATAGCGACCTAGGTCCAGGCTTCGGGGCGCGTCCCTCCGCGTTACCAATAGACCCGGCCCAGTCGTCTCAAATGTGTTGATTGGGGAAGGTCACCATGAAGGCTCGTCACATAGTGCTGGTAAGCGGATTCGCCGCGTGCATCGCATGCGCCGGGCGCAATGCGTCCGTCGCCGGCTTTCAGGAAGTGCAATCGGAAGCGGCGCGAAAGGTTCAGATCTTCGTTCTGCCCGTGGGCTATCGTGGTCCGGTGATGGTGATCTATGATCAGCCGAACGGCGCGCACCCGCGCAACGTCGACGGAGAAGTCGTCTACGACGTGCCGCGTGACGGAATCGTGCGGACCGCACTCCCGGAAGAGGTTCTCGCCGGCGCGCGAGTGCAGTTCATCAGCGCGTCACACGCTGCTCTTCCGCAATATCACAACTGCACCCAGATGCGCATGCGCGGACTCGCGACCGATCCGGCTGCCGTCTGCTGGCTTGCGATCCAGGTGGGCGAGAACGGAACTCCGGATCACGCGGTGTACATCGTAACCGACTGGGTGGGCATCCCCGACAACTACGATCGCGGCGCGAAGATGCTCGACTCGCTGTTCTTCGGCGGAAAGGGTGGCGCCAGCAAGTTCAAATGGACCGAGCCCAAAACGCCGACGTCTCAGCTCACGACCTGACACCCGCCATTTGCGCGTCGCTCTGTACCAGAACGTTTACGCGACCTAAACAATATCTGGCGTGCTCCGCGTGTAGCATGGGTGAGCAACCAACCCGACGCTATCCGGACAGCTCATGGCCGTCTCACTCGAGCGCTTCACACAACCGAGTCAGAGTGCACCAGATCTGCGGCTCCTCTATCAGCTCTTCGAGGAAGCCCAGAGGTCGCGCGTCGCGCACGGTGAGCGGCTGCGCGCGATTTTCCAGGGACGTACGATCGGCGGCGAAGAGAGAGCTGAGAATCCTGACTCACTTCTGAAGCAAATCGCCCGGGGGCAAACCGTCGGTGCTCCGCGCGTTCTCGAGCGAGCATACTCTCGCGCAGCGAGCGACGAAGCCGACGCATCGGAAACGCTGAGAGAAGTCATCGAGCTGCATCCAGCGTGGCCGTGGTTATCAAGCAAAAAAGGTGTCGGGCATTTACTCGCCGCGCGTTTGCTGTCGCGGCTCGACGTCGCCCGCGCCAACACACCCTCTGCGTTCTGGGCGTATTGCGGGCTGGCTACAATCCCCGGCGTCGCATACCGCTGTGGTCGATGCCGCCTCGAGGTTGCGTATCCGGTTGGCTACAAGCTCCACGAGCCACACTTCGCGCGATCTGGTGATCGCGAATGCGCGGGACGCCTCGAGCTGGTATCGGACGAGGAGACGACGCGGGTTGCCCCACGTCGCAGCACACTGGGCGGGAGGAAATCTTACGACTCCCACGCCAGAAAATCCTGCTACCTGATCGGAATCTCGCTGCTCCGCTGCGGCAGCGACTACCGAACGTTCTACGATTCAGAGAGAGCGCGGCTCGGCACATTGCGTCCGGGATGGACGCCCAAGCACAGCCACCTCTCCGCATTGCGCAGGATGGAGAAAGCTTTTCTGCGCGATCTCTGGATCGCCTGGCGCCGCGCGCTCAACATGCCGGTGGTGCCATCTTATTTCCCGCGATTGTGATTTCTGCTCTGCGCGTAGCTGCGTTAACCGTTGCCTATGTCTTTTGAGACACCCAATCAACCCGAGCGTTTTCCGGTTAATGTGGCCGCGCAGAGCGGAGATTACTGAAGGAGCTGGACCAACACCCGCCCGGACATTTATGAAGAAGACTGCGACTCACCACCGCAAAAATCGTTAGAGGCTAGATCTGGAAGCGGTAGCCCGCTTTGCGGACGGTCAGCAGGTGGCGCGGCTGCGCCGGATCGGGCTCGAGCTTGTTGCGAAGACGCGCAACGTGCTGATCTACAGTCCGGGACGTCACGCCGTTGCTGTAGCGCCAGACCTGGCGCATCAGCGTTTCGCGCGAGACGATGTCCCCGCCCGATTCAACCAGGAACGCGAGGAAATCAAATTCCATCGGGCTCAGATCGATCGGCTTACCGCCGCGGATAACGGTGCGTGTCCGCAGATCGACCACCACATCAGAGAACTGGTGGCGTGAGCTCTTTCCCGCGTCGGCTCCGTTGCCGTTCTTTCCCGCCGGAGCGGTGCGTCGCATGATTGCTTCCACCCGCGCCAGAAACTCGAGCACGCCGACCGGTTTGACTACGTAGTCGTCGGCCCCGATTCGGAAGCCCTGCACCTTGTCCACTTCCTGATCTCTCGCCGACAATATGAGAACGGCCGCGGCGCCACCGTCGGCGCGGTACCGACGGAGGACCTCGAAGCCGTTGACGTTCGGCAGCATGAGGTCGAGCACGATCAGGTCGGGCGAATTCTCAGCCAGCCAGTGGAGCGCGAGGGTGCCGTCGGGGGCTGAGTGGACCTTATAGCCTTCGACTTCCAGACTGGTGCGAAGGCCGAGGGCAAGCGTCTCGTTGTCCTCGACGATGAGTATCTGAGTCATGACGGGCTCCCGTTTTTGCTGCGCTGCAGGTCGAGGGTGAATCGCGTTCCACCCGTTGGCCTGGTGCCTAATTCGACCGTCGCATCCATTGCCCTGGCGAGATCGCGCACGATCGAGAGGCCGAGCCCCGCGCCGCCGGTGCTGTCGTCGACGGTGCCGCCCAGTCGGACGAACGGCAGCCAGACCTTGTCTCGCTCGGACGCGGGGATGCCTGGCCCGCAGTCGTCGACCCACAAGCGCACAATGCTCGGCTCTTCGCGAACGCCAATGGTGATGGTCTGGCCGACGGGCCCGTACTTGGCGGCGTTGTCGAGCACGTTGATCAGGATCTGACGAATCGCGCCCGGATCGCCGCGCGCGACTGCGTGGTCCGGCAGGTCCAGCTCGATGCGCATCTTCCGGGCTTCGGCCAAAGGAGTGAAGAAGTCGGCGGCGGTCCCCGCCACCTGGATGACATCGACAGGGGCTGACTGGAGCTGGAGCTCCGGCTTTGCCGCCGCCAATACTGAATTGGACAACTCAATCAGCCGATGCGTTTCCCGCTCGATGATTTCCAGGGATCGTTCCCGCTCCTGGTCGGTCCGGGTGCGGCCTAGCCGGAGGAGCTGGACGAACATGAGGATCTGCTGCAGGGGCGTCCGCAGCTCGTGCGAAACGTTGGCGAGGAAGCGCTGACGCGAGTTCACCAGCGCCATCTCGCTGCGGAGCGAAGCGAAGCCCGCGATCGCCAGGATGATGCTGCCGATGAGCAGCAGCACCGACGCGGGGACGTGCGATTCGGGAATTCCTCCCGCCACCAGGAATTTTGCCACGTCCGGCCGCAGGTTTACCCAGAAGGCGGCCCCTCCGACGTATCCCAGCGGAGCTACGCCGTAGAAGTCCGAGGGTTTGGAGCTCTTCGAAGACTGATACAGGATTCGGTCGTGGTCATCGGTTACAGTCATGGTGAACAACGAATCCGCGGGCATGCCCGCCGGCCATCGGCCGTGCATCTCCTCGTTCATTACTGATTTGGAGTCTCGGTCGGTAGCGACGCCGGCGGACTTGGGCGGCGGCCTCCAGTATCCTTTGCTGGATCCCGATTGATCCTCCACATAGCCGGGCACCATCGGCGGGAGAACCCGCACCACCTTGTACATCTGGCTGTAGTCGCTGGTGTCGCGAACGCCGTAGCAGGAGCGATAGCCGTAGACCGCGAGCACCTTCATCGAAGAATCGACCGCGGGCGCGTACGCAATCGTTTCTCTCGGGCTGCCAGGGGGATCGACGAACAGATAGCCGAAGCCGGCGATCTTGACCCACCGCGTATCGGCGAGTTTCGGAATGGAGTCACGTATGATGGCGTCGATCGCGGGTATTGGCCGCGACCCAACGTACTGCACCTGTCGCGAAGGGAGATCGATCCGGAACCGGTAGATCGGCCATTGCTCCCTCGGCCCACACCGCTCGGTCGTATCAGGAATGGCGGGAATAACCGACGGCGGTGGCAGAACGGCGCCGTCGGGCCATGGCTCGCTCGGATGCAACGCGACGTACGCCTGAAACAGCGTCCTGTCGCGCGCGAACAGGTAGGCGCGACTCGTATAGATGTAGCTCGCGAATTTCGCGAAATCCTTGACCGTGCGCTCGGCAACGACCTTGCGCTCCTCCGCGTTGCGCATTGACTCGCGCACCGCCAGGGCCGCCACTATCACGATGCCGAGCAACGCCGCTCCAAGCAGAAGCGGGCGGGCTCCGTAAGCTCGCATACGACTTATGATCGACATGTTATGACGGGTGTGACAGCGAAGATACAATATGACGCCATGCCCGTTGCCGCGCGTCGGGATTTGTATGCGATTTGTAAAATCTCCGACGCAGAATCACGCGGGCAATCGACATGGTATGCGTGCTGTAAAAGAGTGACTGATGCGCCCGTTCATACGCGTCCCGTGTTGTATGATGGCGCATGATCACGATCGCGCCGGGTAGAACCTTCGTGCAGGCTGGCCGGATTGCCGCGCTGCTTTTGTGCTGCGGTTGCCAGCACTACATAGATCTCGGACCCGCGGCGCCTGTTCCCACAGGCACCGCGCGGCTCACACTATCAGACCACGGCAGCGCGCTCTCTTACGGCGCCATCGGCGCCAGCGTGCGCCAGGTCGAAGGCAAGATCACATCGTTTGACGATACTGTTATCGCAATCGCCGCCACTTCAGTGGTGCGCCAGAACGGATTCGAAGAGACCTGGCCAGGCGCGACGGTTTCGATTCCACGCCGCGACGTCACCAGAATCGAGTCGAAGAGCCTCTCGGTGCCGCGCACCTTCGCCGCCCTCGGCGGTTTGATCGCCGGCAGTATCGCGGTGAGTGGCGCGATCAGCAACGGCGAAGCGACCAGCTCCAGCCTCAAGAAGCCGGGCAGCGGCAACTAGCTTCTCACGCCCGATACCACCGGGCGACGAATTGTACACAAGTCGTAAACCGTTCCTTTACCCCTGGCTGCGTTTCCCGCGCGCATACTGCGGAACAAGAGCGACTCCGTCGAGCGAATACTCACCGGAGCCGAGCCAGAGCATGTCTCCGGAAACTTCTTCAGCAGGGGAGATCGTATGCGACTACTTCGTAGTTTGAGCTTCGCGGCAGTGCTGGTCGCGGGCGCAGCGGCAACTGTGCGCGCGCAGACCGGCACCACCATCACGGGTCGGGTAACCAGCGATGCGGGCGTTCCATTGCCCGGGGCGACGGTGACTATCCCATCACTCGGCCTCAGGGCGACTGCGACGGCGGACGGGAGCTACACCCTCGTCGTGCCGCAATCGCGGGCGAACGGCCAATCGTTGCCGATCATGGCGCGCGTCATCGGGTACACCGCATCGAGCGCGCCGGTGGTGCTGACCGCGGGCAGCAGCGTCACTCAGAACTTTTCGCTGGTCGTGAATCCGCTGCGCCTCGATGAAGTCGTGGTGACCGGCGCCGGAACATCCACCAGCCGCGAGCGACTGACGACCACTATCAACTCGGTTGACAGCACCGCGCTCAAGCGGGCATCGAGTCCGCAGAACCTGGTCAGCGCATTGGCGGCGCAGGCGCCGAACGTCGAGGTGCGGACGGCGGGCGGTGACCCGGGATCGTCTGCCTCGATCAAGATCCGCGGCGCGTCATCTCTGTCCGGCACCAATCAACCCCTGTTCGTCGTCGACGGCCAGCCGGTCGACAACCAGACATTTTCGACGCAGAGCTTTGCCACCGGATCCGGTACGGCCGGAGTCAACAACACCTACAACCCCGGCGCCAGCACGGTTTCTCCGAACCGCGCGTCGGACATTAATCCTGCCGACATCCAGTCCATCGAGATTCTGAAGAGCGCGGCTGCGGCGGCGATCTATGGCGCGCGCGCGGCGAACGGCGTGGTGTTGATCACCACCAAATCGGGTCACTCTGGTGCCACACGGTACACGTTCAACTCCAGCCTGGCCGCGGATCATGTCTACGCACCGGACATCCTTCAGCACACATTCACACAGGGAAGCCTGGGACTGGATGGCTCCTGCAGCGACCCGGATTGCGTGGCGCTCCGCTACTCGTTTGGGCCGGCGGCCGATGCCAGCACGCCGATGTTCAATCACCAGGATGAGCTATTCGACACCGGCGTCACGGCGGACAACGGGCTCCAGGTCTCCGGTGGCAACGACCGCACAACGTTCTTTGCCTCGGGCAACCTCACCAATCAAAACGGTTTTCTGAAGGGTCCGAATAACAAGTACAATCGCGCGAGCCTGCGACTGAAGGCGACGCAGCAGGTGAGCTCCACCCTGCATGTCACCGGCAATCTCAGCTACACCGATTCTCGCGGGCGCTACACCCAGAAGGGCTCGAACCTTTCCGGATTGATGCTCGGCGCACTCAGAACTCCGCCGAGCTTCAACAACACTGACACCTACAACGATGTCGGATTGCAGAGAACCTTCCGCTTCCCGAATCCGAGCAGCGTGGAGGCGATGCAAGGCGCCGTCTATTACGACAACCCGTTCTTCGTGCTGAGCAACCCGGCCAACAAGAACGAGCTTGGACGCTCGGTGTCGAATCTGAACGTTGGTTGGCAGGCGCTCGACTGGTTGGAAGTCAACGAAACCCTGGGCGCGGACTATTGGACCGACTGGCGTCTGGAAGGACTGCCGGTTACTTCGGGCCTCGACGCACTGGGAAACGTCACGCGCAACGATCTGACCAACCTCGAGATCGACAACAACCTGATTGCGACGGCCCGTCACACCGTCGGCAGCCTCGGTGACCTGACGTTCACACTTGGATCGAACCTCAATTCGCGGCGGTTCCGGCAGACCTACACGTTCGGCGAGCAGCTGATCGCGCCGACGCCGTACAACGAGCAAAACACAATTGCCCAGCAGACGGCGGAGTATCGCTCGCTGCGTCACATCTCCGCGTACTTCGCGCAGATGGAGATGAGCATGTTCAACCAGCTCGTGGTGAACCTCGGGATACGCAACGATGGATTCTCCACTTTCGGATCCTCGAACCCGCGCGCGAATTACCCGAAGGCGAGCGCGGCGTGGACATTCAGCAATCTGTTGAACGGCGGCAGCCGAACCGGATGGCTCTCGTTCGGGAAATTGCACCTCGCCTACGGCGAAACGGGCAAGGAGCCACCAGCATACGCCGCCTCCACCGCGCTCAGCTCGGCGATCGCCTACACACTCGGCGGTTGGGGTGATGCGCTCAAGTCCGGCATCAACGGTCAGGGCGCCCTCGGCACGATACCGATTCTCGGCAATCCGAATCTCAAGCCGGAACGCAATCGCGAGACGGAGATCGGGGCCGACCTCGCCATGTTCAACAGCAAGGCGGATTTATCGGCTACCTGGTACAACAAGCGCGGGACGGATCTGATCCTGAGCGCGCCGATTGATGCCGCAGGCAATGGCGCGTTGCAGAAGTTTCAGAACGCAGCGTCGATCACGAACAAAGGTGTCGAGCTCTCGCTCAATCTGCATCCGGTGCAGACCGCGACCGCGGTATGGGACCTGGGCGTCATGTTCGGCCGCAATCGCGGGATGGTGACAAACCTCAATGGCGCGCAGTTCATCGCCTACACGAGTGAGGGATTCACGGGAGCTGCCGGCTCGTCGACGCTTGGCTACGCGCCGGGTGTCATTCGCGGCGCGGACTTCCTGCGTTGCGGCAACGGATCGCACGCCAACGTGCCCGGTCTGCCGGGTACGCAGCTGGACATCGACCAGTTGTGCGGTAGCGCCGCCCCCAGGGGTGCGCTGTTCCTCGGGCCCAACGGCTTGCCGGTGCCCGATCCGGTACAGCGTGTGATCGGTGATCCCAATCCGAAGTACACGATGTCGTACAACACCGCCCTGCATCTGTGGGAAAGGCTGACGCTCTCGGGGCTGCTCGATGTGCGGAAGGGCGGGCAGGTCTGGGACGGTACCCGCGGCATCCTGCATTTCTTCGGGACGGCTCAGGAAACGCTGGTCCGTACCCGCACTGACGGCGAATTCGGCAAGAACTATATGACGGATGTCTATCCGGTCGTCGCCGGGCCGGGCGCGGGTGTGGTTGCGTTCCACAACGAAGCGGACTGGGAGAACTGGTTCCGGGGAAACGGCGGTGGATTCGGCCCGGTGGGCGCGCAGTTCATCGAGGATGGCAGCTTCGCCAAGCTTCGCGAGCTCTCAGTCGAATTCAACTTCCCCGACCGATTCATGAGTCCGATGGGCTTCTCCAATGCCAGCCTCAGAATCGCCGGGCGGAATCTCAAGACCTGGACGAAGTACAAGGGATTCGATCCGGAGTCCAACCTCGGCGGCGCCGAATGGCTGACGCAGGGAATCGACTACTTCAACAATCCCCAGACACGCTCTTTCATCTTTTCAATCAGCCTCAGCCACTAGGCGAGACGGAGACATACCGTGATCACGACAAAACAAGGTATCGGCGCCGTGTTGCTCGCAGGGGCACTCATTGCGTGCAGCGACTTTCTAACGGGCGGCGACGTAACGAAGGATCCCAACAACCAGACGGTGGCGAGGAACAGTCAGTTCTTCGTCGCCGCGCAGGAAAATCTCTGGTCGTACTGGGGCAGTGACCCCGCGCGCATCGCGGGAATTTATACCCAGCAGTTCCATGGTCTGGCGAATCAGTACGGCGCCCTCGACGCTTCGTACAACGAGGATCCGAACACGACCAACGGCACCCACCAGGCGCTCTACGTGTCCGGTGGACTAGTCGACATCAAGCACCTCCAGGACGGATCGAGAGCGGTTAACGACAACCTTTATCTCGGGATCGCGCAGGTAATGGAAGGCGCGCTGATGGGTACGGGCGCGGATATCTTCGGCGATCTCGTTTACAGCAAGGCGCTGCAGCAAATCCCCAATCCCGAGCTGGACGATCAGCTCGCGGTCTATGATTCCGTGCAGAAGGTTCTTTCTGCGGGAATCGCGAACATCTCAGCCGCCGGTGCGACGGACTTCGGCCCGGGCGCGGCTGATCTGACCTACGGTGGCGACCGTACGTTGTGGGTGCCGTTCGCCCACACGCTCAAGGCGCGCTTCTACATGCACACGGGCGAAGTCCGGCCCGCGGCATATGCCGCCGCGCTCGCGGAAGCAAAGCTCGGAATCAGAAGCGACGCGGGCAACTACGTGGGAGCATTCACCCAGACGCCCGGCGAGCAGAACTTCTATTACCAGTTCCACGGGCCGGCGGCACGCGGCGGCGATCTCGGCGCCGGCATCACGCTCGACACGCTCCTCCGCTCCCGAAACGATCCACGTCGCACCGAATACTTCTCGTACCGCGCCAACGGGACGCGCGACTGG